>CAZVLC010000287.1:0-2417 GCA_964627885.1 uncultured Peptococcaceae bacterium | reverse complement strand
CTACTCCGGGATCGCCGATCAAAACCGGGTTATTCTTGGTCCTTCTGCTGAGAACCTGAATCACCCTTTCAATCTCCTTATTGCGACCAATTACCGGGTCAAGCTTACCTTCCTGGACTAAAGCCGAAAGATCCCGGCCATATTCGTTCAAAGCTGGGGTATCCGTATCCCTCCCGATCCCGTCCTTCCCAGACATGTTTTTATTCACCGGAATAGCTCCGCCGCCTAAAAGGGCAAATACCTGCTTGCGAATTGCTTCTGCGGTAACCCCTAAATCCAGGAGTACCTGCGCGGCTACCCCTTCTCCTTCACGTACAATCCCTAAGAGGAGATGTTCCGTGCCAACGTAATTCACCCCCCACTTAATAGCTTCATCATTGGCTAGTTCAATCACTCTCTTCACCCGAGGCGTAACATTGCCGTCGATCGGAATATCATGGCCCGGCGAAACAAGGTCGGTGACCTTTTTGCGCACGGTATTCAAATCCAACCCACAATTAATTAACGCCTTAGCGCCAATTCCCTCATTTTCCCTGATTAAACCAAGTAATAAGTGCTCTGTTCCTACAGCCGGATGACCAAGGGCTTTGGCTTCTTCTTTCGCTAAATAGAGCACATGCTGGGCCCGTTGCGTAAATCTTGAAAACATTATTTTCTCCCTCCTGTCCGAAACTTTTGGGCGAATAACTCTGCCCGGGTTTCATCTCTTTCCGCAGCATTAAGCTGCTTCCCCACCAACCGCTGAATAAAGGCCGGTTGGGCCAAAATAATTAATTCACTGAAATTAAAATCTTGAAAAATTCCCTTCTGTTCCACATTAAGAAGCCCTATATCAACTCCCATTTTCACATCAGAGATTAACTTCAATGCTTCTTGGGAACTTAAAATCGACGCATTCTGCAAAATCCCAAAAGCTCGGCCCACCCGATCCTTTAACTGGGTGGAGCAATCTTTTAATAACCATTGCCTGGTCTTTTCCTCTTTTTCCACTAACTGAGTCGTTAATTCGGTTAGATTTTGGATAATTTCACTTTCGCTTTTCCCTAAAGTCACCTGGTTAGAGACCTGATATAAATTACCGATGGCCTCTGTTCCTTCCCCGTAAAGGCCTCTTACGGTAAAACCCAGTTGTCCCAAAGAACTGAAGACCTTCCCGGCCTGTTGCGTGAGAACCAACGCCGGTACATGAAGCATTATGCTTGCTCTGAGCCCCGTTCCGACGTTAGTGGGACAACAAGTTAAATAACCAATCTGTTTATCAAAGGCGTATTCTAATTGTCCTTCTAAATCGTCATCAAGCTTATCCGCTACCTCCCAAGCTTGCTCTAATTGTAAACCGGGCGCAAAAACTTGAATTCTTAAATGATCCTCTTCGTTTATCATCACGCTGATTGATTCATCAACATTTAATAATAACCCCTTATTAACGCCGTCCTCGCGGTGCTCAGGACTAATTAAGTGCTTCTCTAAAAGAATTTGGCGCTCCAAAGCCGGTATTTCATTTAACTGATAATCAAACAATTTTTCTTTTCCTTGCCGATTAAGCGTTTCTACTGTGTTTCTAACCTTCTCCAAAACGCTGAAAGCAGAGGTTTCGTTCTGAAAGGCAGGCATTGGCACCTTCGCTAAATTACGGGCCAAGCGAATACGAGAACTTAAAACGATATGATGATATGGTCCATCCTGTTTAGTCCAACTGCTTTCGGTCTTTGCCACGACCTTTTTAATCATCCTAGTTTTCGCCCCCTTTCTCTAATTTATTCTCTATTGCCTTAATTTGGTCACGTAACTCGGCGGCTTTTTCATATTCCTCCTTTTCAATCGCCATACGCAACTTTAATTTCAAATCATCCAATTCTCTGTTCATTCGAAAAGATACCCCCATTTGCCGAGGAATTTTTCCTCTGTGGAGATCTGCCCCATGTATTTTTCTTAAGGCAGGCTCCAGAAAAGAAGAGAAATGGTGATAACATTCACTGCACCCTACCCGCCCCTGCTTGGCGATTATACTATATGAATTTTTACAGTTTGGGCAAATGATCTCATTAGTTTGTTTATTGGCAGACAACGGTTGATTTAAAAAGGCCCCTAATAACTCATTCAAGTTATAAAAAGGAATTTTCGGGAATTCAAAATTAAGCTTTTCTTCCCTGGCACATTCTTCACATAAATGTTGCTCGTTCTTTTTACCGTTAATAAACTGGGTAATATGCACACTGGCCATTCTCTTCTTGCATTTTTCACAAAGCATGGCTTACTCCCTCCTTCAACATCATTCTAGACCATTATAGTTCATTCCTGTTTATTCCGGAAAATCATCCCGGCATAGAGCCATATATAAAGCCTGCATGATTCTTGCTCTGATATAATCCCTCTCAGGTAACTCCACCGCTAAAACATCTCTGTTGATAATAGCT
>CAZVLC010000286.1:0-2418 GCA_964627885.1 uncultured Peptococcaceae bacterium | reverse complement strand
GCAAAAAAGAAAACGGGAAGAGTTCCTCCTCTTCCCGTTAACCGCAGAAAATATATTACTTTTTATATAAAGGCAATCAGTAAAATTCCATAAAAATATGGGCCTTTCTTACTAAATTATTTTCTATAAACATTTGATAAGTCATGTACTACTCCTGAGAACCTGCCCACTGCTATCATTAAGCAATTTTCCCTCAGCCCAAGCCAAGGTCCCGTTCACCCAAACCTGTCGAACCCCCTCGGAAAAAAGTGAAGGTTTTTCTTTTGTTGATCTATCAATAATCACAGCCGGATCAAATAAAACCATGTCCGCCTGATAACCTTCTTTTAACGACCCGCGGTTAGTTAACCCTAACCTCCTGGCTGGACGTGAAGTCAGCTTGGCAACGGCTGCTTCCAGGGATAACACGTTCTTCTCCCGGACATAGCGGCCCAAAATCCTTGGAATATTCCCATAAGCACGGGGATGTGTCGCCCGTCCCCCCGCATAGATTCCAGAATCACTTCCCAAGAAAGTCAAGGGATGAGCAAGCGCTAATTCTAAGTTTTCCTCACTGATCGAAGGTATAAAAGGTGTTTTCCCCAAATCAGTGCTGGAATATGTATAAGCATAGAGGTCCGCGGTAATATCCAGGCCGAAAGCAACCGCCTCCTCCAGCATCTGCAAAATCTTCGGAAACTTAGCCCAATTTCGTTCATAACCGGCTTTAATGTGACAATACTGAACCGGAACCCCTGTCGTCTTCCCAATGTGAATGGCTTCTTCCACCGCTTCCAGCACCCGGTCGTATTCACTGCGGATGTGCGTAGCGTAAAATCCCCCTGCTTCTTGCACTACTTCACACAAACCAATTAATTCTTCCGTTGTCGCATAGGTTTGGGGCCAATACTCCAGCCCTACCGATAAACCTACGGCCCCTCCTGCCAGCGCCTCCGCCAAATATTCCCGCATTTTACGCTGCTCGTCATCTGTCGTTTTACCGCTTCTATCCCGGCCGTGCACCAGTTGCCGCAAAGTAGCGTAACCCATTAAGAGACCATAATTGATCGACATCTTGGGGATCGTGGCAAAATAATCCTCAATATCCCGCGGTGAACGACCGCAATTCCCGCCAATCTGTGCCGTCACCCCCTGAGAAAGAAAGGCGCTCATATCCGCCCCGGTATAAAAATAATCCTCAGTGTGAGTATGTATATCGATAAAACCAGGAGCGAGGACTAAGCCTTGTCCATTTAGAACTACTGTATCCGGTGGAAGAGGGAAATCACCAACTGCCGCAATCTTTTGCCCCTTTACGGCAACTTTTCCTTGATAGGCAGGTTGGCCGGAACCATCGACAATCATCACCCGATCAATGACCCAATCACAATCAGGGTACGGCATTACAAGGGGCTCTTCCGGTTTTCCGCTTACCATATGTACTCTGGACTCACGGCGAATCAGGCCTAAAGGCAAGGCTGTAGTAACAATTACTGCTCCTAATCCGGTTAAAAATTGGCGTCTGGTCAGCATGTCCTTTGTTCGCTCTCCTCATCCGTCCCCTCGACACGGAACGTCATAATACTGAATAATTCGCTGTCAGACGCCTAATCCCTTTTTTATTGTCCGATAATTATCGCTCTTTTTCTGTTCACTCCAACTCTTTGATGACAGCTTCAGCCATGGCTTGAGTCCCAACAAGAGTGCTTCCCGCCGTCCAAATATCCCCTGTTCTTAGGCCTTTATCCAGAGCTACCTCCACCGCACGTTCCACGGCGTTAGCTGCCGCCGTATTCTGAAAAGAAATACGCAACATCATGGCCAGGGATAAAATCGCCGCCAAAGGATTGGCTTTGTCCTGTCCCGCAATATCCGGTGCGGAACCATGAGCCGGCTCATACAAAGCCGGGCCTTCCCCGATACTCGCCGAAGGCAACATCCCCAGCGAAGCCCCTAATACAGAAGCTTGATCGGAGAGAATATCGCCAAACATATTTTCCGTAACCAGCACATCAAATTGGGCCGGATTTAAACAAAGCTGCATCGCACAATTATCGACATACAAATGATTGAGGGCTATTTCCGGATAAGCTTTTGCTTCTTCTTCCACTATTTTTCGCCATAACCGCGATGTGTCCAGTACATTAGCCTTATCCACCGAAGTAACCTTCTTCCGGCGATCTCCGGCTAAAGAAAAAGCTACTTTGACGATCCGTCTGATTTCCGCCGCACTATACTCAATCGTATCATAAGCATGAGGTTCTCCGGCGGCATCACTTTCTGTGCCTCTGGCGCCAAAATAGGCCCCTCCCGTTAACTCCCGCACAATCAAAAGGTCTACCCCCGCGATCTTTTCACTCTTGAAGGGAGACTGTTCCTGTAACTGCGGCCAACATTTCACCGGCCGCAAATTAGCATATAAACGCAAAAGCTTCCGAA
>CAZVLC010000285.1:0-2427 GCA_964627885.1 uncultured Peptococcaceae bacterium | reverse complement strand
GAGGGAAAACAAAGGATTGAGTATCCTAATAGCCCACGCTGCCTTTCAACATCATGAAAGATATGATGGCACCGGGTATCCCCGAAAGCTTCAGAAGGATGAAATTCATCTTTATGCAGCCATCACGAGTATATGCAATGAATATTATAATTTGGTTACTAATCCTAATAATCGTTTGCGCGTTTTTCCATACCAAGCGTTGGAAAAGATTTTGGCGGAAAGTGGGAAAGCTTTCGATCCGGAGATAATTAAAGCATTTAGTACGAATATCGCGCCGTACCCCATTGGGGCAACAATACGCTTAAATAACGGGGTAATTGGTGTGGTGATTGAAGTATCTCGTGAGTATCCTACTCGTCCGGTAATTAAAATTATTACCAATGAAAATGGAGTTGTCCAAAAGGAGTTTCCCGAGATTAATCTTGCCGAAAAGGATGGGATTTGGATAAAAGAAGTCCTTTCTGAAAAAGAACGTCGAAAAATAATCAACACGAACCCGGCATAGTCCGGGTTTTCATATTGAATAAATATGCAACATAGTGTATAATTATAAAAAGCAGAAGAAAAACGGGGTGAAAACAATGGTAAAAGTAAGCGTAATCGGCGCTACGGGTTATACGGGGCAGGAATTGGTCAGGATGCTGGCACAGCATTCTGCTGTAGAAATAGTAGGGTTGGGAACGCAAAGTTATGCGCAGAAAAAGTATAGTGAGGTCTATCCGCATTTCCGTCAAATCGTTGATCTTATTTGCAGTGCTCCTGAAGATCCTCAATTGCTCGAAAAGGCTGAGGTAATATTTCTAGCTTTACCACATGGTTTAAGTGGTTCTTTCGTGGAAAAAATCAGGGCGAAAGGGAAAAAAGTGATAGATTTAGGGGCAGATTTTCGCTTGAAGAGTCGACAGTGTTATCAGGAGTGGTATAAAAAAGAGGCTCCGGTGGAAGATATACTGGCACAGGCTGTGTATGGGCTGCCGGAAATCAAGCGAAAAGAGATCAAAACTGCCCAAATTATCGCTAATCCAGGGTGTTATCCAACCACGGCAATTCTAGCGTTATATCCGCTTTTAAAAGAGAAGTTGATTGATCCTCGTATGATTATAATTGATAGTAAATCCGGTGTGAGCGGAGCGGGCAGAGGGTTAAATGTCTCTTCTCTTTATAGCGAGGTTAATGAAGATTTAAAGGCCTATGGTTTATCCGGTCACCGCCATCTTCCGGAAATAGAGCAGGAACTGTCGGCTATTGCGGGAACAGATATTACAGTTAGTTTTACGCCTCATTTGGTTCCTTTGAGCCGGGGGATGATGAGTACGATTTATTGTATGCCTCAAACGAAGGATGCGCGTAGAATTGCGGAGGTTTATCGGGAGTATTATGAACACGAGCCTTTTATTAGGCTTTATCCTCAGGGCGAATTTCCGCATACTAAATGGGTGCATGGGACCAACTTCTGTGATCTGGGTTTTTCTTTGGACGGACGGACGGGCAGGTTAGTGATTATTTCGGTGATTGATAATTTAACGAAAGGGGCTTCGGGGCAGGCTATTCAAAACATGAATCTGCTTTGTGGGTTTGAGGAGACTATGGGACTGCCGAAATTAGCCTTATATCCTTGATATATTTTAGTAACGAAGAAGGTGAAATAGTGCAAGCAGTAGTGATAAAAGGTGGTGGAGTGACAACCCCCCAAGGTTTTGTGGCCGGAGTGGCCAAGGCGGGTATTAAATATTTGGATAGATATGATTTAGCGCTGGTTGTATCTGAGGGACCGGCTGTTGGAGCGGGAGTCTTTACCACGAATAAGTTTGCCGCTGCTCCGGTGCAGGTGTCCAAAAAGCATCTTGCTATCGAGGCAGGTTGTCGGGGCTTTGTGGTTAATAGTGGGTGTGCGAATGCTTGTACCGGTGAACAAGGGCTTGCTAACGCTTTTTTAATGGCGGAAACAGCGGCGGCAGTATTAGGTTGCCGTCCCGAGGAATTCTTAGTTGCTTCAACGGGTGTGATTGGGGTGGATTTACCGAGGGAAAAAGTCCGACAAGGTATTTGGGAAGCCGGGAAACAGCTTTCGGTTGCTTCAGGAGCCCTGGCGGCTCAAGCGATTATGACTACCGATACGTGCCCGAAACAATCCGCGATTCAAATCGAACTTGACGGAAAAAAAGTGTTGTTAGGAGGCATGGCGAAGGGATCGGGAATGATTCACCCGAATATGGCGACCATGTTAGGCTTGGTTACTACGGATGCAGCCATAACTAATGTTTGTTTGCAAGAGGCTTTGCGTCGAGCTAACGAGGAATCCTTTAATATGGTTACTGTCGATGGTGATACCAGTACGAATGATACGTTGGTGGTTATCGCTAACGGTCAGGCAGGGAATGCGCTGATTGATGACGTAAATAGCCCTGATTTCCGGTTGCTTTGTGC
>CAZVLC010000284.1:0-2433 GCA_964627885.1 uncultured Peptococcaceae bacterium | reverse complement strand
TGAAGGTCCACCCGGGCGCGCTCAAGCACGGCGTCTCCTCCGAGGACGCGATCCAGGCCGCAGAGTGGTCACTGTGGATCGAGCCGTTCGATGACGACGGTCCACCCGTGCGGGAGCTGCGCCTGGGTTTCGACACCAGAGCCCGCCTGCTCGAGACGGTGGTTCTTGTCTTCGAGAGCGGCGAGGAGATGGTCATCCACGCCATGCCAGCCCGCAAGAAGTACCTCGATCTCCTGCCATAGCTACCGCGTCGCGCTGGGTCCATCGGCCAAGTTACAGCAGATCCGCGGCGTTGGGGGTACCCCAACGCAACACGCCGGGCGTTCGGTAGGACTCAGTTGCCGAGGGTGAGGATGACGGTGGCCGTGGTGCCGTCCCGGTAGGTGACCTCGACAGGTAGTCCGTTGCTGGGCGTGTTCTCAAGTTCGGTGCCGGGCAACCAGAGGGCGAAGTACCCGTTCGAGATGGTTGCGGTGACGTTGCCGTAGGTGGTGCTGCGGTACTGGATGCCGGTGATGTCGGAGCCAGACTCGCCCGCGGCCAAGGAGATGCCGTTGCCGTCAAAGGTGCCGGTGCCGAGGACGGTGGCCTGCAGGTCGCGGGGGCCCAGGGCGGCGGGGAGGGTCGTGAGACCCATCGAGCCGATCATCCGGTCGCCGAACAGGCGGGTGGAGTCGTCGGTGGTGCACAGTGCCGAGAATCCGTCTGTGCCCACCAGCAGGACGGTCGTCCACACGCCGCGTGTTTCCGTCACGGCGACCTCGGCACTGGCGAGCCTGGCAGCGTACTCCGGCCCGGCTCCGTCGGTGAGACGGGTACGGCAGTCGGCGGCGGCCTCCGGCTGTTCCTGTGCCGGGACCGGGTCGGGCGTCGCGGTCCAGGTCGCGAAGGCGTGGTCACCGCCGGTCAGTGACGGCAGGGTGACCAGTGCGGCGGTGAGGGCGGCGGCCGCGACGCCGGCGAGTGCGATTCGGCGGGCGGGTCGCCCCTGCCGGTGCCCCAGCGGGGTCCCGGGCAGTGGCGGCGCCGTCGTCGCCAGGATGGTGTGGAGGTCCGCGTGGGCGCGCCCGCTGGTGGGGTCGATGTGGCGGTCGGCGGGATCCAGCGATCGCAGGGCGGTGTTGAGGTCATCGATGCGAGTCATGGTGTGGTGGTCCTTTCGGCGGTCGCGCGGGCATGGGGAGGGCTTCCGGGCGGGGTGTCGTCCTCGAGGTGGAGTCGCAGTGATCGGCGGGCGCGGGTGAGGCGGAGGCGGAACGCCACCGGTGAGATGCCCAGCACAGCAGCGGCTTGGGGAGCGGTGAGATCCTCGAAGACTGCCAAGGCCAGGGCTTCCTGATGCGCGTCGGACAGCCACCGCCACGCAGCGGCCAGGGCGACGCGGTTCACCGTGCTCTCCGCCACGTCACCGTGGGGCGCCTCGGCGAGGGTGGCGAGGCGGACGCCCAGGGCGTCGCGGCGTCGCTCGCCACGTTGATCGTTGAGCAGCACGTTACGGGCGATCCCGAAGATCCACGCGCGGGTGTGACCCTCGTGCTGGGGCACGTCGTCGAAGCGGCGCCAGACCACGAGGAACGCCTCAGCGACCACGTCCTCGGCACGCTCGGACACCGTGCGACGTTGGACGAATCTCAGGAGATCGGGATAGACGGCCCCGTACAACGCTCGGAAGGCGTCCTCCCGGTCGATCTCCGAGCGATGACTCATATCTTGTACCTGTCCACCACAGGAACAAGTGTGTCGTCCCGGCCGCTCGGAGTCGTACCCGTCGTCGTGTTGGATCACCGAGCCTGCCTGAATTGCCCGGTAGCGCCAACGCCGCCACTGCCTTCGACATGTGCAACATCGTTGGCGGGCAGCGGACTGGGCGCTGCTAGCGTCGCCCAGCGGAGGAGCGTCGTCCCGTGCTGCTGACTCTCGAACGACCCGATGAGTCGGACGTCGGGATCCTCCCGTTCAGGTGCTCCGCGGCCGCGGCGTTCATCGGCACCACGAGGGTGGCAAGGTCATCCGGGTGGACACGGATGAGTCGGGGGCCGGTCCGATAGGCCGGCAACTGGCCGTCCGCAATGCGGCGGCGAAGCGTCCGGATACTCAGCCCCGCGAGTTCGGCCGCCTCGGCGAGCGAGACCATGCCACGGTTCCTGGTTGCCTGCTGCCGTGCGGCCATGGGGATCCTCCTGCAGATCGAGTTGAGGCCCGCCATCGGCTCTCGTCTGAGGCGCCGTAGCGGTGTGATCTGGTGAGTTCCCCGCCCGCGCACGGCAGGTCCAACAGTGTCAATCTGCGGCCTCAGATGACACGCCGTGGCGGCACGCCGACGATGAATCTGGCACGAATCTGGCACGAAACAAGGAGAAAGGCCCCCTCAGAACCCGCATACTTGCAGGTCAGGGGCCTGTGCCAGTTGGTGCCCCGAACAGGACTCGAACC
>CAZVLC010000283.1:0-2439 GCA_964627885.1 uncultured Peptococcaceae bacterium | reverse complement strand
TGCTCCTTGTTTGGATAAATTCTATATCGAAATCCTTTTACCATAACGCAAATATACAAAAAATATTTTAATTCCTACACAAAAGTATTAATTATTTTAGAAATCAAGAACGCAAAGAATAAAAACGGGGTACAACACCGTATATAAAACATGGCTTGATATGTTCGTGCTAATTTGAAACATTCGAGCAAAGCCACGTTTCATATACGAAACGTTAAGAAAAATAATGTCTAAGAATGTCTAAACAAAAAAACCGGGAGTAACATCCCGGATTTTAAAAAACAATCTATCTTACCTTACCAAATTGCCCACTTCTCTAAATCCTTATCTTCGCTGTCCCAGAACGCCTCTACCCGGCTAAACACTGCGTCCACCTGTGCGGCTGTGAGGTTGCTGACCTTGTCACATAACGCTTTCACGTCAACATCCCACTTAGCCCCCAATCCATCGTAAAGATCCGAGTCCTCCACGCTTGCGATAAGGGCACCCTGGAGACACCGAAACTCTACCGTGACTATCGTGCCGTTAAGGCTGTCAGCCATGTAGCACCATTCAGCAGGGGTGAAGATTCCTTTCAATTCGCCCTGCGACCGTCTGCGGATCATCTGAAGCTCCATGATAGCCTGAGCTATCTTCGAGGGTTCGATGCCGGCTTTCGCTGCCGCTTCAGCCTCTGCGATAATTGCATTCACTGTGCCACCTGCCGTGCCGATAGATGTCAGCCACTCCCACGTTGCAGTGGGGATGCGGGTGTTAACCGCCTTGTCGTTTTTTGCTGTTTTCATAATTCTTCATTTTTCGTGAATTTCTCTTCTTAACTCTTCATTAGACGATCATATAGCAAGTTTAGAGGTATATGCTTCGTTAAGTTCCTGTTTTTGCTGCAATGTTAGAGAATTGTTTTGCCAAATTTCTCTTCGGATTGAAATTACCGGTTCACCGTAAATATTTTCATTGTGAGATTGATGCAGCCCATCTGAGTGAACAATTGTATGTGTAGTAGTTCGCACAGCGTTTATTCGGGCCGGCATGTTCAATATATCGTTCATTATTTCGTTGTATGTTTTCATTTTCGTAACTTTGCGCCCGGTAGCCGGGCAGGTTAATATTGTTTTGTTGTTCGGTTATCAGGGGCCTCCAGGTTGCAGCCGGGAGGCCCTACTGATTATTGTGCAAAGTAGTTAATCATCTTGTTCACGTACTGCAGTGACCCGGATGACTTTTCCTTCGCTACCCTGACCAGGAAAGTGCCCCTGTATTCCCGACGTTCGTCCAATCCGCATCGGAGGATGAATGCTTTTGTTCCAGCAGAGCAGTTCCCGGCTCTCAGGCTGTCCAGAAATGTGTAAGATCTGCGGAGAGCCTTTCTATACGCCTTCTGTTTCGCCTCCTGTAGCTTTCTTAGCTCGATATTCCGATTTCCCCCTTCGATGGCTCGTTCCTTGTTTGTAGAGTGATACCCCTCATATAGCCAGCCCTGTACTCGTTGAAGTTGAAAGTACTGCTTCGATCCTTTCCCCTCGAACCATTCAACCTTTTTCAACTTTCTGTTCGTTTTTGGTAGGATGGTGAGAACTCCTCCGATAACCTGTGCCCGCTTAAATTCGTCGAAGGTGAGGCTTAACCTCACGCTACCGTGTGTTGGACGATACTTGCAGCTTTTTGCGTACGACCATGTCCGGTCGTGACTGAATCTCAGGTACTTGTTAACATGCAATGATACCATTGATCCCATGCTGTAGCCTTCGTCCGGGAGTGATCTTACAAGTTCGTCGCCCCTCCGGTTAATAAGCTTACCACAAAATTCCCGAACGGTTATGTCCCGCTCACTTTTCTCTATCCGGTCGAAGTGCCGATTAACAGCGTCCTTCATTTCCTTTGTGTAACACTTACCGAATGCCGTGCTTCTCTGTTTGTACTGTAATGCTTTCTTAAGATCCTTTAATTCTTTACCCGTAAAATTTGTTTTCATAATCTTCCACCTTTTTGCGAGGGTGAACTCGGTTTTGTGGGGTTGCAGCCCCGGTTAATAAATTAGTTACGTTGCAAAGATAATAGCTATCTTTGAACTGTGAAAGTAATCTGCAATCTTTTTTCAATCAAATAGAAAGAATTGATGAAAGGAGAAATAAAATAGATGAAATAAATGAAAAAGCCGGAGATTTCTCCCCGGCCTCAACAAACAACAGATCAATGAAAAATACAACGAAAAATAGAAATGCCTATAAATGTGATAGTTAGAGAAATCAATATCTATTTATTCTCATTAGGATATAGCATGTTATAGAGCTTATCTTCCAGCGTGTTACTTGTTTTCTCGTCCATCTTAAACTCAACAGACTTCTGTTTCGGATACCGGAACTCCATGATCTTTATAAGGGCGTTGATTCTCTGGTATGGATCCTCAACATCATCGAGCCATTCAAATATCTTAGGCAC
>CAZVLC010000282.1:0-2442 GCA_964627885.1 uncultured Peptococcaceae bacterium | reverse complement strand
GCGTGGCGGCCGTATTGCTCCATGAAGCCATCGGCGATCAATTGACCTGCATCTTCGTCAATAACGGCCTCCTCAGGGCCAATGAGGGGGACAGCGTCCGCGACCTCTTCTGCAGAAATTTCAAGATCAAGCTCCACTACGAGGATGCCACCGATATTTTCCTGAGCCGCCTGGCCGGAGTGACCGAGCCCGAAAAGAAGCGCATGATTATCGGCAATACCTTCATCGAAGTCTTCGAAGAGGCTCAGAAGAAGGTCGGCAATGCCAAGTTCCTGGCGCAGGGGACCCTCTACCCGGACGTGATTGAATCGGTCCCCATTGCCGGCAACCCGGCCTCGATGATCAAGAGTCATCACAATGTGGGCGGGCTGCCCGAGAAGATGAAGTTCGAGCTGGTGGAGCCCTTCCGCTGCCTTTTCAAGGATGAGGTGCGCGAGCTCGGCAAGGAGCTGGGGCTATCGCGCGAAATCGTCTGGCGTCAGCCTTTCCCGGGGCCCGGACTGGCTGTCCGTATTTTGGGCGAGATCACCCGCGACCGCCTGGAAATCCTCCGCAATGCCGATTCGGTCGTGGTCGAGGAGATGAAGCGCAGCGAATGGTATTACAAAATCTGGCAGAGCTTTGCGGTATTGCTGCCGGTGCGCAGTGTCGGGGTGATGGGCGATGAACGCACCTACGATTACACGATTGCGCTGCGGGCCGTCGAATCCCGGGACGGCATGACCGCCGACTGGGTCAAGCTCCCCTATGACCTCCTGGAGCGCATCTCCAACCGGATCATTAACGAGGTCAAAGGCGTCAACCGCGTCTGCCTGGATATCTCCAGCAAACCCCCCGCAACCATCGAGTGGGAGTAATCCCGGAGGCAATCTGGCCTCCACAATAGATTTAAATTCATAACAAAAACCCCGAATCACTCGTCTAAACAAGTGCCTCGGGGCTTTTCTTTTTCCGGTTTTCTCGCCTCAATCCTCTTTTCAAGAAAAAATTTCTTGAATACTTGTTAAAAAATGGGTAGCATCCTTTTTCAGATACGATAAATAAAATATTTTATGTCTGACAATAAGAAAGAGCTGGAGCTTGGATGTATGGGACTTCAGGCGGTGTATCTCGGGCATACCTGCTTTGCACCTACGGAGGCAGGATAGAAGAAGAATAAGATTGAGCGAAATCAAGAGGAGATTTGGAAATGAAATCTGAAAAACAAATAGAGATGGGCTTTATACAAAAGCTTAAGGATTTAAAGTACACATACCGTGAGGATATTCGTGACAGAGCCTCCCTTGAAGCCAATTTCAAAAAACATTTTGAAAAGCTGAATGGCGTAAATCTAAGCGATTCTGAATTTGAGCGCCTCAGAGAGGCAATTATTACCCCAGATGTGTTTACTGCTGCTAAAACTTTGCGGGAAATAAACACCTTCAAACGTGATGACGATACGCCACTTCAGTACACTCTTGTTAATATCAAAGACTGGTGCAAAAACGAGTATGAAGTGATAAACCAACTGCGTATAAACACAGAAAACAGCAATCACCGCTATGATGTCATTATACTGATAAATGGAGTTCCCGTTGTTCAGGTGGAGCTTAAAGCACTTCAATTTACGCCCAAAAGGGCAATGGAGCAGATTGTAGAATATAAAAATGATCCGGGTAACGGCTATACAAATTCGTTGCTTTGCTTTATGCAGATTTTCATTGTAAGCAATGAAAGCAGCACGTATTACTTTTCTAACAATCCAAAGGAGCATTTTTGTTTTAATTCCGACGAGCGCTTTCTGCCAATCTATCAAATGGCAGGTGAAGATAACACCAAAATTACCCATCTTCACGATTTTACTGAAAAATTTCTGCCTAAATGCACTCTTGGACAACTGATAAGCCGCTACATGGTGCTTATCGTCACTGAGAGTAAACTGATGATTATGCGTCCTTATCAGATTTACGCCGTTAAGGCTATAGTGGACTGCATAGATCAGAATCGTGGTAACGGTTATATTTGGCACACTACAGGAAGTGGAAAAACTCTTACGTCATTTAAGGCATCCACTCTATTGAAGGCCAATCCGAATATTAAAAAATGCCTGTTCGTTGTTGATAGAAAGGATCTCGATAAACAAACTCGTTCGGAGTTTAATAGATTTCAAGAAGGCTGCGTTGAAGAGAATACCAACACAGAAAGCTTAGTGAGACGCCTTACGTCCGATGATTACAAGGATAAAGTCATTGTTACGACAATTCAAAAGCTTGGTCTGGCCCTTAATGAAAATGGCAAAAGCAATCAGGAGAAAAAGAAAAGAGGCGATTTAACCTACAAGGAGCGATTAGCTAAGCTAGCAGATAAGCGCATCGTTATTATTTTTGACGAATGTCACCGTTCTCAGTTTGGTGATAATCATGAGGCTATTAAAAAATTCTTTCCCAAGGCGCAGCTTTTTGG
>CAZVLC010000281.1:0-2453 GCA_964627885.1 uncultured Peptococcaceae bacterium | reverse complement strand
GAATTCTATTATTTACAGCAGCAATACTGCCAACCCCTATATCTGTTACCCCATCGCCCTCTATCTCAGCGGAAAGCCGGTTCTTTAAAGTTACACCCGCATAATAACCATATTTACCGAACCTAAGCCCGAGCTTAATCCCTTGAGCTAACGAATATTTTCCACCCAGCTTATAACGACGGGCAAAAGTAAAGGTTCGACCATTAACCGTAAAGGTACGATAAATATTTACATGTCGCTCATAACCAAACTTATGATTTAGTGCCGCATCAATAGTAAAGGTTTTCCCTCTTATTGTATATGTCTTTCCGGCGAGAGCCCCCCAACGAGCCTTTAACCACCTTTCACGGGGAAGTTTCCAAGGTCCTTTGCTATTATGAATATCACTTACAAGCAATTCTTCAAAAAACTCTTTTTCTAACTGTAGTTTGGCCATCGACTTTTTTGTTGTATCAACAGTTGGATCGCCATCATCATCCTCAAAAATCTTATTACGAATATATTGAAAAGTTGTTAAACCGGTTGCCAATGTATACTTAGCGCCTCTTTTACCCCATCTCAGCAGCTTTATTTTTAATGATGGAGGCCCCGGCCTCCAGTCCTGAATCTGTTCAACAGGGACATAGCTCGTATTATTACCCCTATTATGAGTACCATACTTAACAGTTTCAATAGGAACATAACTAGTACGGGGACCACTTTTATCTGAACCTTCAATAGGAACATAACCGGCATTGCTGCTTCGCTTATTCCCTTTGTACTTTATATCTTTGATGTCCACATAACTGGTACTACCGGTTTTTTTATGGGCGTCACGTTTTACCGTATCAAGAGGCACATAACTTGTACTTACTTGCGGTGGAGGCGGAGGAGAACCTTCTGAAGCTGGTCTGTATGTTCTTACAAATGTACCGTCTCTTTCCTCTTTCTGCCACTCCTTCTCTATCCGCTGTCTTTGCTTCTTTTGACTCTTTTCACTTTCCCTTTTCAATCTCCAATAACGTTGATTCCGATTTTGGAGTTCCTGCTTCTTTTTTAAATCTAGATAACTGGGGACATTTAAGTTAATAATTCTTCGCCGTTTATGCTCAGCAGGTTCAAGTCCCTGTTTCCTTAATTCATCCCTTTGTTTGAGTAATTCCTCATTCTTTGCTTTGCTCCCCGAAAAAGTACTGGAAGAAGGCTGATAAATCTTTCTTTTTTCTTTATCTTTTCTGATACTATCCGTATACTTTTGTCTTTTTTTCTCGTTTTCTTTCTTATCCCTAAGATAATCCTCTTCATCATATATAAGCGACTTTCTTTCAATCGCCGGCGGTGGACTAAAATGATTCTTAACACGTTGTGCAGCGCGCTTTTTAATGTTAGGCGGCGGTTCCGGTTGCTCCTCAATACCATGCTTAATATCTAATTCTCTTTTTTGCCTATGATAATCTTCCTCCGTATAATGCCCTGCATAGCGTGGTCCTTTAACCTTGAAAGTATTTTTCAGTTTACGCTTTATTGTACTTTTTAAGCCAGTATTAGGCGTTTCTTCCCTATCACGACCCGCCCCAAATCTTTTCAGTATCTCCCGCTCTTCTCTTCGACGTTTTTCGCCAAGCTCTGCCGCAATTCTTTGATGCTCATTTTCGGTTACTGGTTTCTTATGAAACTTTTCTTTGGGACTAAAAGAATTAACCCGAAAAGAACTTCTCCCGGTTTTTTTTGCTTCTTTCTCGTCGTCCTTGGTCAAAAAGTGCGCTTTCTGTTGCTTTTCTTTCTCCTTTTCGTAATTAGCAAGCGTCGCCGGCTTACCCATATAATCATCAGGCGTTCTCATACTAGAGAAAGCCCTCCTAAAACGTTGCAATTTACCTTGCTTTTCATCATTGTTCGCCGCATTTTCGTCGGGTACATGATACCTCATCCTACCTCACCCCACTTTAGATCCCCTCGCGGAACCTATAAACGCATTTCACTTTTCCTTCTGATTACCGGCTTGTCCCTTTTGGTAATCTGCGATACTTCTTCTACTTTGGTCGTCATCATGCGATACAGCTTCGTCTCTTGTGGGAATTTATCGACAAAAGGAATAATGCTGTTTCCTGAGAAGAGTAAACCTTGCCCAGGATCTGAGTTTGTCACATAGGATAACTGGGTTGAAGAAATGTTTAATAATTTAGCCAGTTCCGCCCGATCGGTCGGGGCCTGATTTAACATCATAATAAAATCACTGTTGGACAGCATTCTTCTAGCCAGCTCTGATTTAAGAAGGTCCTCAACGTTTTGAGTGATCCCGGTGGGGATCGCACCCCATTTTCTGGCTCTTTTATAGAGCTCAAATAAAAAGTTAGCAGAATACTCGTTCGCAAATAAAAGATATATTTCGTCCATGTAAATCCAGGTTCTTTTCCCTTTATTTCTGTTCACTGTAATTCTGTTCCACACCGCATCCAGAACAATTAACATCC
>CAZVLC010000280.1:0-2459 GCA_964627885.1 uncultured Peptococcaceae bacterium | reverse complement strand
TCAGAGTATGTCAGGAGCAAGAGTTACCGCTTTATACGGGCGATACCGAATCAGTAAAAAAAGGAGCGTTAGCCACATTAGGTAATGATGAATACGATTGTGGACGGCAAGGGGCAGTTTTGGTTGCCAGGATTCTCCGCGGCGAAAAAGCAGGTTCAATAGTGCCTGAAGAGATTCGGAAGCGGACCTTGTTAATCAATCAGGGAGCCGCCGTAAAATACGGCATAACCATACCACAAACGGTGCTGGAACGTGCTGATGAGGTTATTAAGTAAGAAAAAAAGTAAGAAGGAAAGTAAGTAAATAGTAAGTAAGTAAATAGTAATGAAGTAAAAGGTAATCAAGCAAGATAGTAAGAATGTATTGGGAAAGGAAGAAGGGTGAGGAGCTCATGGAAAACGTGCTAATCAGTGGTCTGCAACAGGGATTAATCTATGGCTTTATGGCCCTGGGAGTATTGCTAACCTTTTGTTTACTGGGTTTCCCGGATTTGACGGTAGAAGGAACCTTTCCTTTGGGAGCAGCCATCACGGCCAAAGCAGTGGTGGATGGTTGGGACCCTCTGTTTGCCGTATTGTTTGGGGCAGCAGCCGGGGCTCTCGCCGGTGCGGCAACGGGACTGATGCATACTAAGTTAAAGGTTAATAATATTTTAGCCGGTATTTTAACGACCAGCGCCATTTACACGGTGATGCTACGTTCCATGGGCCGGCCCAATACTTCGCTTTTAGGTTATGAAGATTTCTATACACGAGTACTCTCCCTTGGCGGAATGGCGGAAGGAACCCTTTCATATATGGCAACTCAGGTGGCGGCAATTGTGATCCTGTTGGCGATGGTTGTCGCAGCCCGCCTGTTATTAGGTTGGTTTTTAAGAACAGACCTGGGGCTGACAATTCGGGCCGCCGGGAATAATGAAAAAATGTTAGCGGCATTAGGTGTAGATGTGAACCGCACCAAAATGCTTTCTTTAGTATTGGCTAATTTTTTAGTTGGGTTATCCGGAGCTTTAGCCTGTCAAATACAGGGCTTTGCCGACGTGGGGATGGGCATTGGTGTTTTGGTTGCCGCGATTGCTTCAGTGATTTTGGGGCAAATGCTTTTTGGCAGGAAAAGCCTCAGTTGGCTTTTGACCGGGGTTATCTTGGGGTCTATTCTTTATCGAGCCCTGTTGGCGTTGGGGTTAAGGTTGAACTTGCCCGCGGAGGACTTTAAATTGGTTACGGCGTTATTAGTGCTGTTGGCGTTGACTTTACCGAAACTTCAAGTCAGAAAAAAGAAAACAAGCTTTGCCGAAAAAAGGGAGCGGGATGACCATTATAGTCAGGTATGTCTAGAAACGGGGGTAGAACAACATGATTAAATTAAGTAATATCTTTAAGGTTTTCTTCCCCGATACTCCCAATGAAGTACTGGCACTGCAAAATATAAGCATGCACATTCGGGCGGGGGACTTTATTACGGTCATTGGCAGTAACGGAGCAGGCAAGTCCACCTTGCTCAAGGTAATCAGCGGTGAAGAAATGGTGGACGAGGGTCGCATTATGATCGCCGGGAAGGATGTGACGGCTTGTCCCGAGCATCAAAGAGCCGCGGATTTAGGAAAGATCGCTCAGAATCCGCTTTCCGGTACGGCGGCTGAAATGACCATTGAAGAGAATCTGGCGCTCGCTTATTTGCGGGGGAAAAAGCGGGGCTTGGGCTTGGCCGTGACCGGGAACCGCCGCAAATATTTTCAAGAGGTCTTAGCGGAAACGGGCTTAGGCCTGGAAAAGCGTATGCAAACGCCGGTGGGGACTTTATCCGGGGGACAACGTCAGGCCTTGGCCTTGGTGATGGCGACGTTGGCGTTACCGAAGCTTTTGCTTCTTGATGAGCATACGGCCGCTTTAGATCCTCAGGCGGCGCAACAAATCCTGGAGACTACGGCACGCTTGGTCGAAGCAAAAAACTTGACGACGCTGATGATCACTCATAACATGGAGCAGGCCCTTTCCTATGGCAATCGGTTAATTATGATGCATCAGGGGAGAATTGTCCTGGATATCGCGCAAGAGGAAAAAAGTCAACTGAGCGTAGCGCAATTAATTGCAAAGTTTGCCCAGGCCAGTGGGGCTGTGTTTGCTGATGACCGGATATTACTGGAGAACGTTTAAAGTCCGGCGGGTATTACTGGAGAATATTTGAAGACCGGCGGTTTACTCGTGCGCGCTTGTGTTTCCAATTATCGCGGAACTTATTTACATTTGTTGCGTCTATAAAAATGTAAAGCACACATGATGTAAATAAGGGAGGAAGAGAGAGATGTTTAGTTCCAAGTTTTTGCAAACCTGGGCAATCGGGCTTTGCGTTGTAGCTACTTCAGCCGGCATGGCGTATGGTGCAACGCCCAATGAAGTAGGCATACAGACAGTACCTAGTATGCAAAACGGTGAAGTAAATCGTGAAAATGATTTACT
>CAZVLC010000279.1:0-2469 GCA_964627885.1 uncultured Peptococcaceae bacterium | reverse complement strand
AGGGCCTGTAGGTAAGCATCTACACCAGCTTGGTTGACACTGGGTGACAGACGATAATCTGCTTCATAACGAGGTATAAACGGAGGTACATCAGGTCCCTTAACAAAATCGAGGGCCGCCAAATGGAAAAAATGCAGTATATGCGATTGAATAAAATTGGCCCCTAACACTAAATTTCTTATAATTCTGCCGTTGGGCGGAGGTTCAATTCCAAAGGCATTATCCAAGGCCAATGTTGCAGCAGTACCATGAGAAACCGGACACACTCCGCAAATGCGCTGGGTAATTTGGGCTGCATCCCGGGGATCGCGCCCCTGCAAAATTAATTCAAAACCTCTAAAGAGCATGCCCTTTGATTTAGCATCAATAACAACACCGCCCTCGACTTCCACCTCAACTGCCAAATGACCTTCTATTCGTGTAATTGGATCGATGACAATCTTCTGTGCCATTAGTTTTCACCCTCTTCCTGGTTATTACGTTTGGTGATGGCTCTGCCTGCCATATGTCCACCGATACCTACAACAGCAGCCCCCCCAAGTACCATACCTATCTTATCCACATTGGCGGTCTTGCCAAATCCTATATTCATTTCCGGTGTTTTTTCATAAATGGGCCAGTCCGGGAAATGTGGTTCGGTACAGGCAATACACGGTGCACCGGCATTGATACAAGAATTTACCCCGTTATTCCAAAAACGGGTAGTTGAGTCGCAGTGGGCAATCGGACCCTTGCAGCCTAACTCCAGCAAACATCCCTCATCACCAAAGTTTTTGGCAAAAATGCCATTATCAAAATACTGCCGTCTGGGGCAGTTATCATGTATAATACCTCCGTAGAACATCTTCGGACGACCTACTTCATCCAAGGCCGGCAGTTCATTGTAAAGCAAAATGTGAGCAATGGTTCCTACCACCCAGTCCGGATGAGATGGACATCCTGGAATATTGATGATGGGCACACCGTTTACGATATCACTCACCGGTTTGGCGTCGGTTGGATTCGGTGCCGCTGCAGGGATCCCACCATATGCAGCACAGGTGCCAACACTCAGAATCGCCATCGCCTGTGGAGCCAGTTCTTCCAATGCATCCTTGAAAGTCACTTCATGACCATTTCTTTCACCAATCAAACAAAATCTTCCGTTTGCTCCAGTCGGCACTGCACCCTCAACGGCGAGAATAAACTTACCTTTGTTCTCTTGAGCCGTTTTAAAAAGTGCTTCCGTAGCCAAGTCACCCTGACCGGCCATCAAAGTCTGATGATAACGCAAACTTATAACTTCCATTAATACTTTTTCAATATCAGGATGAACGGTATTTAATAAAGAAACTGAACAACCTGAACAACTTCCTCCCTGAATCCATATAACTGGCGGCCCCCCGGCTGCTACAGCCTCTTTCATAAATGGACCCAGGAATCCTGACAGCGATACAGCTGCAGCTCCTGAAGCACAAAGTTTCATAAAGTCACGACGGCTAAGTTTTGACATCCAATAAACCCCCTATCTCAAGTATCAAGCAGTCAATGTTTTCTTTTTCTATACCAAACAATCAGCTGTGTTGCTTTTTGCACACCTCCTCTAATATCCATTTTGACCATTCAGCAATCCCTCATCGGTCTTCTCGAACCATCAAGGTGGAAGCTAAAGGATTTAGGCTTCAGTCTCCTTCATAACAATCGATATACAACTCTCTTCCAGACAATATTTTTACCTTGGAGCTGGTACAGTCCGGACAGATAAAACAATGGTTTTGTTCCACCAAAAATGTCTTATTACATGCTTCACACAAACATTCAATGTTTTTTTCACATATAGTTAGTGTGGCATCAGCATATAAGGGATCGTTCTGTTTGAGCGCTTCAAAAGCAAATAGCATGCTATCCGGCAAAACCATAGTAAATTTTCCCACTATTAAAGTAATTTCCCTAATCCTGCTAATATTGTTCTCCTGAGCACTGCTACTGATGGTGTCCAAAATATTTGCCATTAATCCTACTTCATGCATATCACGCTACCCTTATCCCTTTTCCATAAAATCCTATTTTTCGTCCAAATCCAAGAGAAATATTACAAAGCATACACATTATACGACATAATTCGATTATTTTCTACATATTTAGGCGAATGTGATAAACATAACTTAATATCGCACTCATTTATGCGTCATTTTGTTATATATTTCACGTATTTATGATATTAATTTCACAATCACCGTGTTTTTAAGGACTTTTTTGCCTCTATTAATTCCATATCTAGTTGATATTTGGTTTTTTGCAATTTAATGGTAATTGCAGTGCAAAAACCCATAAGTCACCCTGGTCTTAAAATCAAAAAACGGCTGTACCCTGCTCATTGGGTATAGCCGTTAATTAAATCAGGTATTTTATGATATTTTATATAAGAATTCCCCTGCGAAAAGTAATATATCGCGGGTTTGGATGCATAAATATACGTCGCCAGATTTC
>CAZVLC010000278.1:0-2475 GCA_964627885.1 uncultured Peptococcaceae bacterium | reverse complement strand
AATTTTAGAAGGACTACTAACATGTATATTAGCGCTCGCAACAACTGGAGCAGGCACTACAAATAATGTGGCCGCACCCGCTGCCGCTGCGTCTACAGTAGATTCACAGGACTACGATGTCAAGCGTTTCCTGGAAGAGGCTCCGCCTTTACGAAAGATCATTTATGGACTTGATGCTCGTAATTATATAGATGTCAATGAACCAGATATTATTCGCCAAGCTAGGAAAGGATTTGTCTGTTATGAGGGGGCTTTTCAACCCGAGACATTTTACCTGCGGACAATTGGAGCACGACCGGAACAAAAAATACCCGGGATTGTTATTGGCTCCTCTGTCGGAGCTTCCTCTGATGGGATAAATTGGACAACGGACATGCGGCGACCGGAAGGACTCGTTTTTACGAGCAACAGGAAAGACGAAACCTCAGCTGAGTCTCATTCTGGAGGATTGGCCAATCTTTCTTACGGTGATTTGAACAGGACTCGCAGTCTTTGGATCAATGGCCTGGTTCCCGGCTCAGTGCGTTGGATTGATGAGAACCGATTTGAAGGCAAAGCCTCCGGCTCTGAACGAGTGTATGGAACCAATGAATCGGAGAGGGTTATCTTTGGTGAAATTGCGGAGTATGATGAGTTGGGACGTCCCACGAAAATTAAGTACCGTTGGCCAGCAATGAGAGAGGGTGTCGAAGTTTGGAATGATTTTTTGTATACGGAGCCAGTTGGTAAAACAAAGCTGCCCAATATTATTGTCAATTCAAGCACTCGCATGCTTACCGATGGTGAAAAAGATAGAAGATTCTCTACAAATATTTTATTAGACGTTGATATAGGGACAACGAACGTAGGTGATAATGGATATATTCCTAAAATGTTTTTAGAAATGGATAAGTCAACTCCTTATGTGGTATATGAGTCCAATCATGTTATTTTTAAAGTTGAAAAAGATGGTTTAGCACGATTTCCTGATGAAGAGAGAGGACGGACTGTTAGTTTGAAATCCAAATTGCTTGGCATCACTCTAATTGTGTGTCTCATTCTATTTCCATTCCTCTTTAAATTTGGAAAGAATCTTTTAATAAAGAATAAATAAGTTTAATTGGAGAAATAAAATGAAACTGATAAAAATATTCTTGGGATTACTATTAGGTCTTTTTGTAATCGCAGGAGATAGAGCAAATGCCACAAACAACGTGGCCGCACCCGCTGCCGTTACATCTGCGGAAGATTCACAGAATTACGATGTGAAACGTTTTCTGGAAGAGGCTCCGCCATTACGGAAAGTGGTTTACGGAATTGACGCGAGCACTTTTCTGAAGGTAGGAGAATCAGAGGAAGATGCTGCACTCAAAAAAGGTCAATTTGTTCATTATGAGGGAGCCTGGCAACCAGATACATTTTATAACCGTATTATGGATGACATGCCGGGAAGAGAGTTTTCCAATGAATCCAAAGGGGCTGTCGCTGGTTTCAGCCTAGGTGGGCTATATTGGGATATCGATTATTCCATTCCCGAAGGGGCCGTGAGTACCGCCAAGAAAACTGAACCTGAGGTTTTAAAAACCCATGCCGGCCAGAGAGCAAATACGGGAGAAATCAGATTAAGGGGAGTACGTACACTTTGGATTAATAGTTTGCTGCCAGGTTCGTTGCGTTGGATAGATGAAGATCACTTTCAAGGTGTGGCAGAAGGTCCTGAAATCGGAACAAGTGAGTCTGACAAGGTTCTGACCGGTCGGATTACAGACCGGGATACAGATGGCCGTCCCACGAAAATGGAATATGGTTGGCCTGCCCTTAAAGGCAAAGGAGAGATCTGGAAACATTTTATTTACTCAAAACCGGTGGGAAAAACACGGCTCCCCAACATCATCGTCAATGAGATGAAATACCTCCTCTCCTCGGGAGAGAGTCATACTTTCTACATTACAAATATGTTGGCGGATATAGATATTGGAAAGGCGACCCTTGAAGGAGCGGGGTATACTCCCAGCATGTTTTTGCTGGCCGAGGGTACCAACACTCCGGATCCGATTGTGCTGCACCAAGCTAACCAGGAAACTTTTGTTGTAGATGATTCAAGCCTTACGCCGCTTCCGGAGGAGAATAAACCCTGGGAGTTTTCTTCTTACAGCTGGATGGAAATAGCGGCTGTCTGTGCGATTCTTATAATTCTTTTCATTTGGATATCCAGAAAGACGTTCCTGAGAAAGGGTAAATAAAATTGAAACAGGCATATAAAAAAAGGGCCGGCCCGGAGAAATCCTCACTGGCTTTCACGTTGATCGAGTTACTGGTGGTGATGGGCATTATCGCTATACTGAGCGCGCTCCTGATGCCCGCTCTCTCTTCCGCCAAAAGAAAGGCCACCCAGGTCAATTGCACCAGTAACATCAAACAACTGACTCTGGCCAATTATACGCACTCCGATGACTATGGAGAACACCTGGATTATGGGAATTTGGAAAAAGGAAG
>CAZVLC010000277.1:0-2476 GCA_964627885.1 uncultured Peptococcaceae bacterium | reverse complement strand
GTACAGGCTCTAAGGTTTCGCCATCTAAAACCCACGCTGTGCCATCATAAGCAAAAGCGAAAACATAATCCTGCTCTGACTCCGGTGACGGCTTCCAATAGAGCAGATTAGACTTGAGAATAGTGTTGAATTGGTGTACCTTGTGCGTTAAGCCTGTTTCCTTGTCGACAGCGATGACTGCGCCTGGCCCTCCGCTGGAGTAGTTGTTGTAGTGCTGCAGCGGTAGGTAGATATATTTGCTACCGATAACCGGCGACATGAGGTTGTAGCTGTTTTGTTTTCGGTGTGCATCAAAATCACCGGGTTTTTCGGGATTGACCCATTCTTTGGCTATTTCGGTTCCGCTCTTATTCAAAAACTTATAGATACATCCAGTTCTATCCGCAACGTAGATGTAGTCTCCTTCTGCCGCTGGGGAGCCAGGCACACCTAAGTTAATTTTACACATTAAAGATGTGAATTTATTGGTATCTAGTATATACCTAATAAGATACGATTCTTTACTTTGTGTATTCTCCGTACCAATAATCATCCCGTTATGAGAAATCGGTGACCCAGTGACTTCTCCTTGCATTTGTGAGCTGTAATTAAGTATAGGTTTAAACCCAAAATCATGAACAATAAAAAAGCCATTATCAGCGTGTTGCCCCGGTAGCCCTGTAGCATCTCCATTAGCCGTTCCCACAGCAATATATGTACGATGATTATGAATATATACGAAAGGACTGGAGGTAACTCTATATCTCTTTTTATAACTATCACCGTTTTCATCTGTAGTAAGGATTAACGGTTGCTCCCAGATAGGCTTAAAAGTCACTGGGTCTATGGCCCAGAGTCGATGATCACGGGTGGCTTGGTAAATCCTTGGTGCATGAGTAGTTTCTGCATATGTTGGGGATGAACCGGAAGGTAATTCATGCTGGTTTACTGTAATCCGACCAAGAATCTTTCCAGCTTCCGATGAAAGCTTTAAAAGGTCCTTACCCGCTTGCACATAAATATATCCGTCTACCACAATGGGCTGACTGTTTACCTTCCCTTTTAAATCGCAAGTCCATGCCTCGTGAAAAGGCAGTCCCGTCTCTGTAAAGCTATCTTTTATCTGCCTGGTATTTATTTCATCAATGCCAAAACGAGGAGCAGCAGCAAAAGCCGGCAATAAATTTGCCGGCGCGATGCTTGTAAATATATAGGTTAGTATTAATGCCAACGCCGATAATGTCCGGAATTTTAGTTTCCTCATCAAACGTTGCCTCCCTTTTGCAGGTAAGCAGCCCACTCTTCCGGTGACAATAATTTACGCTTGTTTCCTGGTTTCTCTTTTATCTCGACTTTCCTTTCATCTTCAATCCAGTCTACCTTAAAATTAAGAGATTCCGATAAAGCCCGTAAAGGTAAAAGTGTGCGGCTGTTTTCAATGACAGGAGCAACATCCGAGTATTTTAATTCTTCATTTAAACCTGCCTTCACCCGATAATTGTTTTCCCCAATACGGAAAACAATTGTCTTACCGGAACGGTCTGTCGCGGTCACAGTATGTTCTTCTTCATTCCATTTTACTTCTGCTTGCACGTCGGGATGTTCAAATACCGCACGAATCGGTACCATCGTTCTTCCTTGAATAATGATCGGCTTTTGATCTGGAAATTCTACTTGCTTGCCATTGATGAAAACAGTAACTTCTGTAGCAACTGGAGTAGGTTGTATAGGATCATTCGGAAATTGATAGTTTCCTCCCACATGCTGAATTACCCCGCCATATTTTGCCCACTTTGTATTCTCAATTGGTTCTCCGTTTACGTGGGTAATGCGATGAATGTACGTTTCGTTCATTGTCCAACAGCCTTTTAACGTTTGTTCAATCACCTCATCATTTGAATATCTTGGATCGTTGTAAATCCAATATGTACCAGTATCTCTATTCCCATCATAATATAAAAATTCCAAGGTATAGTCGGCTACTTTATACTGGTGAACCACATTCTCATACCCAGGCAATACAGCCCAAGCCCCTACTGTTCCTAATAATGTCAAAGTAAATACAAGCAATAATAATCTTGCGGTTTTCTTCATGATATTTTTCCCTCCCTAAAAAGTACTAACATCTACCATTTTACTGAAATATAGTAATGATTTCAACGTTTTCCAAAAAAACGTTCTACTAAAACTGTAAAAAGGAAAAATAAGTGCTAATAAAAATTACTGGCAGCCAAAAGGTCCTCATAAAAAGCTTATTCCCTGATACAGATAGGCATCCCACTCTTCCGGTGACAATAATTTACGCTTGTTACCAGGTTTTTCTTTAATCTCGACTTTCTTTTCATCCTCAATCCAATCAACTTGAAAATTAAGGGATTCGGACAAAGCCCGTAGGGGTAAAAGAGTACGGCTGTTTTCAATGACAGGAGCAACATCTGAGTTTTTTAATTCTTCATTTAAACCTGCCTTCACCCGATAATTGTTTTCCCCAATACGG
>CAZVLC010000276.1:0-2480 GCA_964627885.1 uncultured Peptococcaceae bacterium | reverse complement strand
GTCCTATAAAGGGTATCAGGCGTTTTTGCAGAAATATCTACCATAATCATTCTGGCGCAGGGGGAGGTGACAAACAATGGGTGAGGGAAAAAGACTTACGGAAATGGTGCGGGCAGCCGGCTGAGGTGCCAAAATCGGGCCGGGGGCCCTGGAAGAAGCATTAAAAGGGTTGGTTTTGCCACAGGATCCGGCGTTGCTGGTGGGTTTGCATACCCATGATGATGCCGGGGTATATAAATTAAATGAAGAAACAGCCCTTGTACAGACCCTGGATTTTTTTACCCCCATGGTGGATGATCCCTACCTTTTCGGACAGATTGCTGCCACCAATGCCATCAACGATGTCTATGCCATGGGCGCCAAACCACTTCTGGCGATGAATGTGGTTTGCTTTCCGGAATGTGAGGAAATGTCCCTGCTGGCCGAGATCCTACAAGGCGGGCTGAGCAAAGTCAAAGAAGCCGGAGCGCTGCTGGTGGGCGGACATACGGTGGATGACAACGAACCCAAATATGGTTTGTCCGTCACCGGACTGATTCATCCTAAAAAAATCATCTGCAACAGTGCGGCTCGTCCCGGTGATCGGCTTTATTTAAGCAAACCACTCGGCAATGGAGTGATTACCACTGCAATTAAAGCGGAGATGGCGGAAGCTGGGGATGTTGCCGAAGCCATACACTGGATGACCACCCTCAACCAGGCAGGCGGGGAGGTCATGCAGCAATGCGGGGTCAAAGCAGCTACTGATATTACAGGCTTTGGATTCCTGGGTCACCTTTATGAAATGGCTGCGGCCAGCAATGTTGAGGTAGAAGTGTATGTACAAATGATTCCGTTTATGGGAGGCGCACTCAGCTATGCAGGATTGGGTCTGATCCCGGCCGGCGCCTATAACAACCGCGCTTATCTGGCAGACAAAGTCCTCTATGAAGACGAAATTGAACCGGACTGCCGGGAATTATTGTTCTCGCCGGAGACCGCTGGAGGGTTGCTGATGGCAGTAGCGGCCGAGACGGAGCAGGAATTTTTACAACGCATGGAACAAAAGCAAGTCAAGGTTTATCTGGTTGGGCATGTATTGGCAGAGGAGTTTGCACCGATTCGCATACGGCAGCGACCAGCGTCGTGAAGAGGCTCAAATATAAAGGATGCAGGGTTTTGGGGGAATGAGATGGAGAGGAAAGCATTTAATCTGGGCGACATTGTGCGCATGAAAAAACAGCATCCCTGTGGCAGCTACCATTGGGAAGTGACTCGCATGGGCGCTGACATTAAAATAAAGTGTCAGGGTTGCGGCCGGATTGTCATGTTGCCCCGCAGCGAATTTGAACGAAAATTGACCAAGGTGGTTGAGAGCAAACCCATCCCGCCGGAAGATCAGGCATAAAGCAGCTGGGCCCTTGCACCCGCCGGCGCAGGCGTGCATATACTGTAGCACAATGATGCCCCAGGGGGTGTGAATATGCGGCTGAAAATGCTTGATAAACATTTTTCCGCTGGCGATCTGGTTACCATCAAGAATTCCCGCAAGGGAGAACATTTCTGTATCATAGGCTTTAAATATGATGAGGATCATCAGCCCATGGCCATTCTGAAAGCCCTCTTTAATGAGACCTGCATCATTGAAAAGCCGGTCACAGAATTACAAACGCTGCTGATTAAGGGAAAGCTGTAAGTGCCCAACGGTTATGCAGGAAAGCGCTCCTCAGTAAACACGACCTTTTTCTTCCAACCGGGATGCATTTACCCACATCGATGTAAAAAAATGTTAAATTTTTGCCAAACTTATTGCATCTCAACTTTAATCCTGCTATAATCTATGGAAGTCCCTGCCCCGGATTTCATTTCGGGGCCATTACTCGTGTTGACGAGTTTAGTCCAGAGGGAGGAGGTGTAAGAATGCGCGATTACGAAATGATGTATATCATCAAGCCTGACCTTGCTGACGAAGCGGTTGCTGAAATCAAGGAAAAACTGCACAAGATTATCGAAGATTTTGGCGGTGAATTTGAAAACGAAGTTCCAGGTTGGGGAAAAAAGCGCATGGCGTACAGGATAGAAGACTATTCAGAGGGTATCTATGTCTTGTGGAATTTCAAAGGCAAACCCGAAACAGTTACTGAACTGGACCGGGTTATCAAGATATCCGACAGCCTGTTACGTCACATAATCATTCGCAAAGATGAAAAATAGATGATGTGCGCTCGGTTTTTTGATAGGGGGAGTCTCTGATGAATTACAATCGGGTTATTCTGGTAGGCCGTTTGACGCGTGATCCTGAATTGCGATATACAACCAACGGGACAGCTGTGGCTTCATTTTCCCTGGCCATCAACCGCAGATTTAATCGGGAGGAAACCGATTTTATTGATGTGGTTGCCTGGCGTCAGCAAGCTGAATACTGTGCCAACTATGGCAGCAAGGGCCGCCTGATGATGGTGGAAGGCAGACTGCAGGTGCGCACCTATGAAGCGCAGGAC
>CAZVLC010000275.1:0-2483 GCA_964627885.1 uncultured Peptococcaceae bacterium | reverse complement strand
ATCATGCAGTTGTCAATAACAGAACGGGAGCGCATAGTTGATAACATTTTAGAAGATGCAAAAGCAATCAATAGGATTGATCCGGATACTATTAATGATTTCAGAAAGTTCATTAAACAGTTTCTTGAAAAGGATATAAAAGACTCAGGAAATACACGGGGGAAAGTTTTTGAATATATTATTTATAAAATCGGTCCGGTTCAGAAAGAAGTTTTCACTTCCGAAAAAATACTGGTAAAAAGGCAATGCTTCATTGAATCAGAGGAAGGGGGAAAAATTGGAGGAGAAAAAAATTTTGATTTAGGTTTCCATTGCGTATATATGGATAATGGGGAGTTAACAGTGGAATTACTAGAAAATAAAGTAAATCTTATAAAAGAATTGCTAACTGTTGATTTTCAATTAAGACTAAACGCCAAAAAAAAGCTTGAGTATATGAGGACAGTAAAAAATACATTAATGTGTTGTAAAGCAGCTTTAGTTGCATTAGCAACCCTTTCAATAGATGCAAGTAATTATAAGGATATTCTAGATAGTGAAGGGTTTGGGTGCATTGATATATATACTTTTAATGAAATAAAGAGATTACTGAATTCTAAGCGTAAGAGTGCTTAAACAATATTTGTCCATTTAATTTTCAGAAGAAATCGGATATAATAATTATTTATTGAGGTACTTTCAACATCCTTATCAAATCCTCCTTGTTAGTTTAATCCATAAACAAGTAACAAGGAAAATATGGAGTTGACAAGTGCCTTTATTTTAAGCACTATTAGCAATTTTATCGGTGGAGTACAATGAAAAAAACATCAAAAGGTGCGTGTGGAAAGTGAGCAAGAGAAGTGTTCTATCATTAATAAGGCGCTGTGTTGTGGCGCTTGTATTAGTCGTTACATTTGCTTTAACGGCGGTTTCGGGGCCGGGGTTAAGCGGGCTTATGGTTATGGCTAGTCCGAGTGGTAGAGTGGCAACTGAGCATGCAGAGGAAGATGTTCGGAATATTTATGATGTAATTGTAGTCGGGGGAGAGCCGGAGGGGATCGCCGCGGCTGTGTCGGCGGCACGCAATGGACAGCGGACCCTGCTGGTGGAGGAAGGAGAGGCATTGGGCGGGCTGATGACCTTAGGCGGTCTTAACTTCCTTGATATGAATTACGGCCCTGACAAAGAATTGTTGACCCAAGGTATTTTTGGTGAATTTTACGAAAAAATGGGTAATGCTTTTGATCTGGAGAAAGCGAAGGAATATTTTCTCCATTTGGTACAACAGGAAGAAAAGCTGGACTTACTCTTGAATACATTTATGGTCGAGCCAGTTTTAGCTGGGGAAATGATCATCGGAGTAAAACTCAGAGCAGATGGAGAGGCTCCGGCGCAGGGCAAAATATATTACGGAGCGCGGATTATTGATGCGACGGTCGATGCCGATGTAGCGGCCGCAGCCGGTGTTCCTTTTACGGAAGGGGCTGAGGATTACGGCCGAAAAGGTGAATTAATGGGGGTCACCCTGGTTTTTCGGGTTAAAGGGGTTAATTGGCCCTATGTGTTTATCTATAACAATTTCCAAAGACTGCTCAGTAAGCTGAAAAACGGATGGGGAGATCCTCATGCCGGAGCCGGCTGGAAGGTCGCTTGGGGTTATGGAAAGCAGGCCTTGGAATATCAACCTCATGATGCAATGGTGCGTTTTCGGGGGCCAAATTTAGCCCGGCAAAAAGACGGAACGGTTTTAGTTAACGCGCTATTGCTCTTTGGTGTCAACGGCGTGGACCCTGTTTCAAGAATGAAAGGAATTGTGCGGGGGAAAGAAGAACTGCCGCATATTCTGGAGTTTATGCGGGAAAGATTCCCCGGCTTTTCTCGGGTTGAATTGGTGGACACGGCGGAACGCCTTTATGTCAGAGAAACGCGGCATATTCAGGGCGAGTACCGCTTGACAATCACGGATGTTTTGGAAAATCGTGATCAGTGGGACCGGATTGCCCATGGCAGTTATCCGGTGGATATCCAGCCGACATCCCCGGAAAATTTAGGTAACGTCATTGGGAAACCGGCTATTTACAGTATTCCTTTTCGTTGCTTAGTGCCGCTTGTGGTGGATAATTTACTGGTTGTTGGTCGCAGTGCTTCGTATGATTCTTTACCGCACGGAAGTGCGCGGGTTATTCCGGTGGGAATGGCCACCGGGGAAGCAGCAGGGGTGGCCGCAGCATATTCGGTGGAAAAAGGGTTGGGCTTTCGGGAAATCAGCCGCAGCAAGAATGCGGTTGCGGCAATCCAGGCCAAACTGCAAGTCCAGGGGGCCTATTTGACGGCTTATACTCCGCCGCGTCCTGCCGTAATGGAACATTGGGCTTACCCAGCCATGGCGGCGATGCGGGAATTGGGTTTGGCGGCCGGTGGTTACAGCAATAACTATCAATTGGATACGCCGATTCAGTATTGGGACGCTAATTATGTGATCGGGCAGACCTTGGAGCGGA
>CAZVLC010000274.1:0-2500 GCA_964627885.1 uncultured Peptococcaceae bacterium | reverse complement strand
CTTGAAAATGTTTCCGATATCGAAATCTATCAGCCGCAAATCAGCGTCCGGGAAGGTGAAAACTATACCATATACAGTACGCAGGTTGTTTCTAATACCGGAGCAGAACTTAAACCCGGAGAATTCTACTGGGTGGAATGCTTGCTAATTCCTAATTTTTCCGAGGGTGTTGGCAATGCCTATAGCCTACAGCTTGATCAGTCCTTTGCGGTGCATACCGGTGGTAACGCGAACGTGGAAACCCATATTTGGGATTATGATACGTTTGATTTATGGCAAATGCGGAAAAGCTTCGGGATGCCTGGGATAAATATTGCTACGGGGAACTATTCCCGAACTCATACCGACTTTTCTCTGAATACGCCTGGGTTTGAAGTGAATTTCAGCCGCAGCTATAATTCCCTCGACGATGATGACAAAGGGATTCTCGGCAAAGGCTGGACCTTTGGCTTTGAAGGCTATGTGCAGGATGTCTATGAAACCATGACTTTTGACGATGGGGTGCGGGAACCGTTTACCCTTCGGGTGCGTGTGCCCAATATGAAGAAAGTGAAAATGCCTAATGGCAGCTCGCTTTATTACGAATACAAAGACGGTCAATATACCTGCAAAAATTCCAGGGAAACACTGACCGAAAAGGATGGCGAATTTATTTTCAAAACCCAGGATCAATATACGATTGGTTTTGGGAAAGATGGGTATCTGGCATGGATGAAAGACAGAAATGGGAATCAGCTTACGATTGATGTTGCTTCGGATGGCAAAATTCAAACGGTTACGGACCAAACCGGAAGGCAATGTGTCTTAGCTTATAATAGCGATGGCTTCCTTGAAACAATCAGCGGGCCCGAAGGCCGAAATGCGACCTACTCCTATGAAAACAACCGCTTAACAAGCGTTTGCGACTCGATCGGGACGTGTCTCTATTATGGCTATGATGAAAATGGTCATCTCAATGAAGTTAAAGATAACGACAAAAATATTATCGAAAAGATTGTCTACATTACTGAAAAGGGTGCTGACAAAGGGAAAGTAGATTACGTGGAAGATGTTTATGGCAACACCTTTGATTACACCTATGATAATTTCGAAAAGACGGTAACAATTACTGATGGGAATGTCGGTGAAGATAAGCGCCAGACGGTTAAATGGTATGATGAAAATCTCAATGTGATTAAGAGCGAAGATGCCGAAGGTAAAAGCACAACCATCACTTATGAGGATAATCAATTCGGTGAAGAGAAGACCAGAGAGAGCGTTTCCGAAGAGGGGATTACCTATAGTAGTACTGAGTATAAACGTGATGCTAATGGGAATATTACCAAGAGTATCAACAACATGATCGCTACTATCAAGGAATACAAGTATGACCTTGCCAATAATAATTTGCTTTGGGAAAAGGACGAACTGGGTCGATATACTTTCTATCTCTATAATGTTGATCCGGCAGCTGAGAAAAATCTGCTGACACGGCTATTACAGCCCAAAGACGGGACTACCCAGTACACCGAGGACCTGAGCGAAGCGGAAATTCAAGCTAAGTTTTTTGTGACGGGATACGAGTATTATCCGGCTGATGAGGCACCGGCCAAGGGACTTCTGAAGGCGGAAACTGACCCGAACGGGCATACGACAACATATACCTATGATCAGTATGCCAATAAAGCTAGTGTCACCGATCCCGCCAGTACTCCTGACGAACAGATCATTACGCAGTATGAATATGATGAGATGGGAATGCTCACGGCGGAAGTCTCACCAGAAGGGCACCGGACGGAATACGAATATGACGGAAAGGGTCGCCTGCTGCGCACCATTAAAGATGCGGGCGAAGGCAACGATACTACGCGCCTTGTCTACAATGATTTAGGACAAAAGATCCAGGAGATAGCCCCTAAGCAATATGACAGGAGTAAAGACAACGGCTTAGTTTACGGTGATCCTCAGGTAGGCACTCGTTATACCTATTACGCCCATGGGAAGGTCAAAACGGCACAGGATCCGGAGGATAACAGGACGACCTATTCTTATGATCTTTACGGTAACGTCAGCGAGGAAACGAAGCCCAATGGCGCGGTCTATAGCTATGAATACGACAAAGCGAACCGCTTAATCGCGGTATACTTCCAGGAAGATGCAGACGGCAAGAAAAAACTGCTGGAGAAGTACAGCTATGATATTATTGCGGGCGGCAAGAGCACCAAAACCCATACCAGATATCTCAACACCCAGGATATCGCAGTTACTGTTTTCACCTATGACACAGAAGGCCGCTTAGTTAAGCAGGAGAATCCGGATGAAACGACCATTTCCTGTGCATACAATGCGGACGGGACGATGCAAGAAAGCACGGACGAAAAAGGCGATACCACTTACTATGCATATGATGATTTGGGGCGCCTCGTGGAAAAATGGACACCTTTTGCCGAAATTGACGGTCAAGTTTGGTATCGCTACGAAAAGACTGATTATGACCCGGTTGGGAATAAAACGAAAGAAT
>CAZVLC010000273.1:0-2514 GCA_964627885.1 uncultured Peptococcaceae bacterium | reverse complement strand
GGGTTGTTGCGGTGGCTTCTAATACGGAAAATATTGATGGTGTTACCGTCGATTGCGTCGTGACGAAAAATAAAGAAGTATTAAGCTGTCAAGTTGATAAAGAGGGAAATATCGCTTCTCACAATCCGCTGGTGATGGGGGATACGGTTGACATTCTGAATGAATTAGGTAGTAAAGTTCCCTTTATCGTCGGGGTTGGTGATATCGGCAAAATGGACGGAAGGGATAATCCCGAAACCGGTGCGCAAATTACGACGAAAGCCTTGCAATTAATTTTGGAAAATTGGCAAAGAAAGGGGAATGGACTTGTCTTCTAAGGTCGGTTTACCACGCGCTTTGATTTATCATACTTATCATCCGCTTTGGCGGACTTTTTATGCGGCGCTTGGCGCGGAGACGATAATCTCTCCCGAAACAAATAAGGCGATACTAAATGAAGGGATAAAACATGTTGTGGATGAAACCTGCTTGCCGGTTAAGGTGTTTTTTGGGCATGTTGCTTATCTTAGTGCCCAGAAGGTAGACTATTTATTTGTCCCACGGATGGTCAGTGTGGAAAAAAAAGCGTATATTTGTCCGAAGTTTATGGGACTGCCCGATATGTTAAAGGCAAGCAAAATTAAATATCCACCTTTAATCGAACCGGAAATTAATCTGGTAAAATCGCCGCAATTAGAGACGATTTTCCGTGAATGCGCAGCCCCTTTTACCGATGACCGGAAGAAAATTAAGGAGGCTTGGCAGACAGCATGGCAGGAACAACAGTGTTATGAGGAGAATTTAAGAATGAAGGATAAGGAAGAAGATGATGATGAGCCTACTGAATTGACAGTACTAGTGTTGGGGCACGATTATAACGTCAATGATCGTTATATCAATATGGACATTATGGAAAAATTAAAGGACTTAAATTGCAAGGTTATTACTGCCGCGCAGACCTCACGACAAGAAAGAGATATACAGATGAAGCAATTTCCCCGTTCTGTCTTCTGGACATTCGGACAAAATTTGCTGGGGGCCGTTTTCAATTTCATGCAAAAACCAGGGAAAAAGGGTGTAATTATCTTATCCTCTTTTGGCTGCGGAATTGATTCTTTCATTGATCACTTCATAATTCGGAGATTGGTGGCCAGGAAGATTCCATATCTGAATGTTATTATTGATGAACATACCGGGGAAGGCGGATTGCGCACCCGCATCGAAGCTTTTGTAGATATTATGCGCTGGAGGAGGGAGTACCATCAAAATTACGTTTCCGCACATGGGCAATACTTGGGTAGCACTGAAAGGAATGCTTGAATATATTGGACTTGAGGTAGTAGTACCCCCGCCGATCACCAAGGACACGCTGACATTAGGGGTACAGCATTCGCCTGAATTTGCCTGCCTTCCTTTAAAGATCAATATTGGGAATTTAATTGAAGCAAAGAAAATGGGTGCTGATATATTCATTATGGCCGGAGGCACCGGCCCATGCCGTTTTGGACTTTATGCCCAATTAGAAAAAGAAATTCTGGAGGATTTGGGATACCATTATGATTCCTTGATCATTGAACCGCCGGATACAGGCTATTGGCAGTTTCTCAAGCAAATTAAACAAATTGTCGGAAATGTTTCGTGGTGGAGGGTATTTCAGGGGATTCGACTCGGTTACCATAAGGCCTTGGTGCTCGATAACCTGGATAAGCTACTTGCGGAAATCCGGCCGCGCGAAGTTGTCAAAGGCACGGCAGACCGGATTATGAAGAATGCTTTGCTCATTATTGACCAGGCGAAAAACATGGGCGAATTAGAAGAAAGCTATATCCTTTCCAGAGAAAAAATGCAGCACATTCCTCAGCTAGACCGAACGGACGTCCTCAAAATCGGCTTGGTCGGAGAAATTTATACTTTACTTGAGCCTTTTGCCAGCTTGGAGATTGAAAAGAAATTAGGGTATTTGGGCGCGGAGGTGCATCGTTCGATTTTTTTAAGTGAGTGGATACGTGAACATCTTTTTCTTAAGGATAAGGCGAAAAGCTTTCGGCAATTTGCCGGTCCCTGGTTAAATCATTTTGTTGGCGGGCATGGACAGGAAACAATCGGGGCAGGGGTCGCGTTTGCCCAAGCAGGTTTTGATGGGATAATACAGGTAGCCCCCTTAACCTGTATGCCGGAGATTGTGGCGCATAATATATTCCCGGAAGTCAGTAAGAATTATGGTATTCCTGTTTTAAATATTTATCTTGATGAGCAAACAGGTGAAACCGGGATAAATACCCGGATTGAAGCCTTTATAGAATTGTTGCAGGCGCGGAAGCGTAAGAGTGGCATTAACAAGCAAATGTCGCGCGCGACGAACGATTCCTTGACCATGTAAGAGCGATATGTTACCATAAGTTAAACTAAATTTTATGAAGCTTTTCAATGAAAGAAATAAGAGATGATTTGAGAAGAGATAGGAGAAGTGAGATATGAAATTACATGGCACAATGATGATTAATGAACATGGTCATTTAAGTATAGGCGGGTGTG
>CAZVLC010000272.1:0-2519 GCA_964627885.1 uncultured Peptococcaceae bacterium | reverse complement strand
CGCTTTTGCGGTTTCCACGATGCTGTAGACAGCAGCGCTGGCATCAGCACCTTTGGGAGTGTCGCTGAATAACCAATTCTTTCTTCCCAAAGTGAATGGACGGATGCTGTTCTCCGCAATATTGTTGGAAATTGAACATCTCCCATCCAGCAGATAGTTCTCCATATATGGCTTCTGATTCTGCGCATAAGTAACTGCCGCACCAAGTCGGGAGCCTTTTAAAGGGGTCAGTGAATCAAGCCAGCACCAAAAGGCCTCTAAGACGGGTTTTTCTAATCTGAGGCGTTCCGTTTTTCTTTTGTCCGGATTAAGCGGAGCAAGTTCTCTTTCTATCTCGAATAATTTATTGCAGTAATCTCTGCCGATTTCTGCATTGGTTGGTGGAGCATCTGATGCCTTTTTATCTGGAATCGCTTCCACGAAGTACCTCCTCAAGTGGGACCAGCAGCCACATCTGGTAGTGTTCGCTACTTTTTCATACCCGGCAAAGCCGTCCGTATGAAGATACCCGTGGAAGCTTTGCAGATAATCAGCGGGATTACTACCACTTCGGGAAGGCTTGTAATCATAAAGGATGATGGGAGGATCACCATCTTCTCCGGTACGATAAAGCCACATGTAAGATTTTGACTGTGGTTTTTTCCCCGGTTCCTTCAATACCTGAATTGGTGTTTCATCACAATGGATTATATTCCGTTTTAAGAGCTCCTGCCGAAGATTGTTTACAACCGGCATCAGCCAGTCTTGGGAGCAACGGATGATCCAGTTGGCCATGGTGGCTCTGCTAAGAGCCAATCCTAACTGTTCCCATTCCTTTTCCTGCCGATACAGGGGCATTCCGTTCACATACTTCTGATACATGACATTGGCCACCGTGGTGGGGGATGCCAGGGAATGATTCATCAGGGAGGTCGGGGTCAGCGCTTTTAGGATGTATGGCGTTCCCTTCTGCTTGCACGCCTGACATCCATATGCCATTCTTATGTAACGTATGACCTGCAGTTTGGCCGGTATATATTCAAGTTCCTCCCGGACGATTTCTCTCCCGATAGGAACAAGACTGCTTTGGCATTGGAGGCAGATACGTTCTTCTTCAGCAACATCGCATAGGACCTCCTGAACAGGAAGATCTTTAAGCAGTTCTTCACGTTTGGTTTTGGGATTCCTGCGATAGAATCCGTTTACCCTCTGAACAGCAGGTTCTTGTGTATCACAAGCAGTTTCCTGTTCAGCTTCATTGAATAGATTGAGCTGAAAATCAAATTGAATTTTCGGGGTCTTTTCGCTGGAACTTCCGAACTTTTGTTTGCGAAGCAGGATAATGATTTCCGTCAGGTTATTGACCTGCTTTTCCAAGTTTTTAACCGTATTTTCAAGTTGGCATATGTAAGCGTCTTTATTGTCTGTCAAGCTGGTTTCTCCTATCATTGAATGGCTTTATTATACCATATTAGACAGTAAAAAACCAGCATAAACCCCGCTAAATAGGCGTTAACGCTCTTTTCTTATTAGCAGAAATCGCCGGGTTTAATGTTCTTTATTGCTTTGGGCTGATCTATTTCCAGCCCTTCCATTAGCCAGCGGAATTCTTTCATCGTAATGTGCCGTGCTTGCTCTTTGGTTCTGGGCCATTTGAAGTTTCCGTTTTCAAGTCGTTTATATAGCAGTACGAATCCGTCACCTTCCCACAGCAATGCCTTCATGCGGTCTCGTTTCTTCCCGCAGAAAAGGAAAAGACTTGCTGCGAATGGGTCCATGCCAAAGGATTCTTTCACGATTGCTGCCAGCCCGTCAATGGACTTTCTCATATCTGTATAACCGCAGACGATGTATATGTCTTTTGCTCTGGTAATATCGCCTAACATACGTTTTGCAGAGATCTTAGGACGGCTTCGATCGTTGCTTGCGAGGTTCCCTCTGATATATCAATTGATGCAGCGCCTAAATGTATAGTTACTGCCGCATGACCAGATTTGGTTCCAGCCTGGGAATTAAATTGCAAAGGCACGATCTCCTGTTTTTCTGGAAGAGCCTGATCCCCTGCTGTTTGGCAGTAGGAGAGGCGAATTTTCCTCAACCAGTAGTAGTATGCTTTTATGCCAATGCTATGCTGGCTGCACCAGGCTTTGACAGTCATATTACTGGCCTGGCATTCCTGGATGATTTCGCTCCACTGTTTATAGCGGTATTCAGCTTTGGCCTTTGATACTATATCCATCCTGGGACACCTCCTTAGGATTTTTAGACTTGGTCGAAAAACTCTAATAAGTCTAAAATTATGTTGAAGGTATTATCCCACTTTGGTTTTTATGATAATAGGCACCTTTTTATTAGGCGCTTACATAATTTCGATGGGAAATATGATTTCAAAGGAATATATTGCTCAATGGCCGGGAAGGATATTGCGCAAAGGTTTTCCAAGCATTCAGAAGGCTATCTTATCCGCTATGCGCGGGAAAACCCGAGATCTGCCAATGATGAACCCGATGAGTTTGAAAAAAAGGCCCTGGCATTGTTTT
>CAZVLC010000271.1:0-2536 GCA_964627885.1 uncultured Peptococcaceae bacterium | reverse complement strand
CTTCCAAATAAACCGGCTCAATGACCACTTTGCCCTTTTGGTCCAAATAACCGTAGCAAGACTCGCCATTCTTTTTAAACTTCACCACACTGTTACTATAACTATCAATGAGCTCATGCTTTGTTTCAAAAACAACTTGTCCCTGTTCATCAATTACATAATATTTATCTGCCGCTACTTGAACCGTGGCTAACCCTTCCGCAAAATCCGCGATATAAAGGTTCTGAGGCACTAAAATAACCTTTCCGCCGATTCGGTCGAGCAGCCCAACCTTTAATAATTGCTCATCATCGGAAAAGCCTTCCGTTCTGCTTCCCTGTTCAACCTCATCTACGTAGATTTTAATCCAGCGGTCTCCGGCTCTCCAATCCATCCCATCGTAGACCGGTTGAACTACAAATTCACCCTTTTCATTAATTAAACCCCATTTGCGATGGCCGTTTTCCTCGGTGTACGCCGGATATAAAAAATCTCCGGAACTATCCTTATTCAATCCTTTGGGACCAAAACAGGCCGTGGCACCCAAAACCATGAAGAGAAACCCAATAAACACAACACCTAGCATTAACCTTCTTTTACTTTTCATCCCCAACCAGCTCCCCAACATAACCTTCTTCTTATCTCTCTAAATCGTCACTGTTTAAATCCGCAAATTGCAAATTGATCGTCCGCTTCGTTCCGTCCCAATCAACCTGACAGCCCAGTGCTTCCCCCACAAAGCGCAAAGGAATCATTGTCCGATCCCCCTTAATCGCCGGCGGAACATCCAAGAATACCTGTTCCCCATTGACCAAAGCCAGATTACTGCCAATTTGCAGTTCGACATTACGCTCATTGGTATGAGCAGAAATCCGCTGCGTTGCCCCATCCCAAGCAACCGCGGCTCCTAGTGCTTGAAAAATACCGCGCATCGGCACAAGGGTGCGCCCGTTTTCAATAACCGGATTAACATCGAATATTAAAGGGATGTCCTCCAAGTAAAGCAAAGGGGCTTGCGGACTTCCCGAAGGAAGCGGTGTCAGGGCGGATTCCCCCATTTTATATAATGTTACGGCACAACTGATTTTTACATCACCCCTATAGCTATAAGAAACGGAATGACCCACCATTTCACTGGCCTCGGCAAAGCAGGGCTGCTTAATCCCGGTCAGACGGCTGTAATCAACCTGCCGTTCGTTATTCACTAAATAAGTAAAGGTAGGATCGGCCGGAATCCAGCCATACCCGGGCAAGTAATATTCCAACCACATATGTCCGGGTAGACTAACCCCATTAGCATCGACAATTCTCGTTCCTTCATCCTGCACTTCGCCTGCCCATCCGCTCACGGTGCGTGCGGGAACGCCGGAAGCCCTCAGCAAGGCGACCATCAAATCCGCATGGTCTTCACAAACCCCTTTCCCGGTTTGTAACGCCCACAGTGCCCCTTTATTTGCTTCCGAATCAGTATAAGTCATATATTCATTCACAAAAGTAAAAATCTTTTTGGCTTTCTCATATGGATTCGTCTCATTTTCTACCAGCTCCGCCGCCTTACTTTGGATTAAAGGATCAGTGCTTTCAATGCCCTGTGAAGGAGTTAAATAGGGCTGTAGCGTTTCCGCTTGGAATTGCTCATATGAGGCAATTGCCGCGGGTTCAATCTCATAATCAGCCAGCGAGACCCGATATTCGTGCCGCACACTGATAATTTGCTTTTCCCCTGGTTTTAAACTGGCAATCTCGTATCGACCGGTCTGGTTTCCTTTCGCATCTGTACTGATCTCAACCGGTTGTGGCTCCGTAAAGGTATTAAGCAAAGTAGAATAAGGCATAATTTTCGTCATATAAGGATTTACATACTGCAATTTTACCGAAATATCAGTGGCCGTTCTACTGCCGACGTTTTCGATATAATAAACATTTTCCACCCGATAATCCTGAGTCTCGCTTAAGTGCAACATATTGGTTGCGGCTTTGGTCTGTAATGGGCAAAAATAAACCACGCCAACTAATAGCATTGACCATAGCTTTTTCCTAATCATCACTTTTCTCCCTCCTTTACGCTTCAAAATGGATTAATTAATAAGCGGCCACAATTATCACAATGATAATAGCCTTTTCCTTCTTTCACTTCCCTGACCAAGTTTACAGACACACCTATGCGGCAGCCGGTGCAGGCGCCGTTTTTTAACATCGCGACAAAATTCAAGGGATAACGCTTTTCCGCTGCTTCCGCTAATTTGCGTACTTGCGGCTGAAGTTGTTCCTTTACCTCTTCTTGTTTACTGAGCAATTCGGCTAACTTTAAGTCATATTGCTCCTTTATTTTCTTATATTCGCGTACTCCAGTGTTATATTCATTTTTCCACCTTTTTATAACCTGTTTTTGTTCTGCGATCTTCTTTTGCGCCTCCTCAATCTGCCTGCTTATTTCCCAAAACATCTTTTCCGCTTCTTCGCTTTGCTCTTCCTGCTTGAGCAAGGACTGCTGCATGGAAAGCAGTTCTTTTAATGAACCCCCTTTGACCGTATACAGCTTTTCCTTCTTTTCACC
>CAZVLC010000270.1:0-2547 GCA_964627885.1 uncultured Peptococcaceae bacterium | reverse complement strand
GTAGCCAAGGCCCAAAACGCTCTGCACGGCAAAGTCCTGGAAAAGATCGGTGCAGATTTGGTTATCTATCCCGAGCGGGATATGGCCATAAAACTGGCACGCTCCCTGGTTTCCAACAATTTTCTGGAGCAGATCAATCTTTCTCCTACCCACAGCGTGATCGAATTCTTTACGCCGATTACGCTGGTTGACAAAAGTCTCGTGGAAACTGGACTGCGCAAAAAAATGGGCGTTACGGTACTGGCAATCCGTCGGAACGACGATGTCATCGTAGCACCGGGTCCGGAAGAAAGATTGCGCAAAGGCGATGTGATTGTTGCCCTGGGTGGCAATGATGATCTGGAATATATCACCAACCTGGACTAAATCCATTTCGAGGTCAATGCTATGCAAATTAACAAGATGTCCGCTCCCCAGTTGTTGGTAGGCAGTTTTCTGGTTTTAATCCTGTTGGGCAGCCTGCTGCTGTATATGCCTTGGGCCGCCAACACCCCCACTCGTTATGTGGATGCTTTGTTCACCTCGGCCACTTCGGTATGCATAACCGGTCTGGTGGTTGTCGACACCGGCACCCATTGGACCCTCTTCGGACAGATCATCATCCTGCTGCTGGTTCAGGTTGGCGGGCTGGGAGTTATGGCCTTCGCCGGCTTCTTTGCCATGTTAATGGGAAGAAAGATCCAGTTGCGCGAGCGATTGCTGATGCAACGATCCATTAATGTTTCTGCAGTGGGAGGAATCGTACGGGTTTTCAGATATCTGCTGGGATTTACCTTCCTGCTTGAAGCCCTGGGAGCAATGATTCTGGCCATCAAGTGGATGCCGCTGATGGGCGTTAAAAAGGCGCTGTGGTATGGGGTATTCCACTCTATTTCAGCATTCAACAATGCCGGCCTGGATCTGTTTGGCAATTTTAAAAGCCTGACCGACTTTAGTCATGATATAACCATAAATATTGTCTTCAGTCTGTTGGTCATGATCGGTGGATTAGGGTTTTTCGTCTGTTACGAACTGTATAATTACCGCCAATCACGCAAGCTTTCCCTGCACAGCAAAGTCGTGTTAACCACCACCGGTATTTTGCTGGTGCTGGGCACCTTTTTATTGCTGGCAGTCGAATATAACCATGCTTTAAAAGCCTTGACACCTGGACATAAACTTATGGTTGCCTTCTTTCAAAGTATTTCTTCCCGTACGTCCGGGTTTGCCACTATTGATATCAATTCTCTGCTGCTGCCCAGTCAGCTGCTCTTGATCGTTTTTATGTTTATCGGCGCTTCGCCGGGTTCGACCGGGGGCGGAATCAAGACGACCACGGTAGCCCTGATGTTTGCAGTCGTTGTAGCCCAACTGCGGGGCAAGAAAGATATCGAAATTTTTGAACGCCGGATTGTCAGCAGCGACGTATATCCATCGTTTACTTTGTTTTTTATGGCAATTTTCATGTTGATCATCATGGTCTTCCTGATTTCCCTGACTCATCCGGGAGATTTTATGAAAATTTTGTTTGATGTAACGTCCGCCTTGGGTACAGTCGGATTTTCTACAGGGTTATGCTTGGAACTCAATGCATTTGGGAAAATCTTAATCGTGATATGTATGTTCCTGGGCCGGGTCGGCCCGCTTACCTTGGGTTTTGCCCTGGCTTACAAGAAAAAACAGCCGGAAATCCATTATGCCCAGGGAAAAATAATGATTGGTTAAATCCTCTTCAGACAATAAAGAACAAGACTGTTTCCACTCAAACGCCTGCTGTGCAAAAAGACAAGTATCAGTCCGGTCAACTGCGCAGGAGAAAATGGTCAAAATGGAAACCGTCTTTTTGCTTTCTGGGAAGCATAATATTTTTAATTTGGGTCATCCTAAAAGGGGAAAACAACTTATACAGAAAGGAGTAAACAACGTGACGGTTAACCAAATGGAGCTTCAAAACCTCAGACATTTGATCGGGGGGCACACCACCGCCGAGAAGAAACTTCGCTTTTATGCTTCTCAATGTCAGGATGCCCAGATTAAGCAGATGTTTGATCAGGCGGCACAATCCGCAATGAATACCCGCAACAAACTGATATCATTCTTGCAGTAAAGGAGTGTAAAATTTCTATGCCACAACAAATACAGGATAAAGAAATGGTCAACGATATTTTGTCTTCGGTAAAAAGCAGTCTGGCCACTTATGCCCAGGTAATCGGAGAAACATCCAACCAGCAGCTGCGCCAGACCATTCAGCAAATCAGAAATTCGGATGAACAATTCCAGTATCAGCTTTATCAGATGGCAGAACAAAAGGGATTTTACAAAGCCGCTGCCCAAGCTGACCAGTCTGATATTCAAACGGTCAAATCACAGCTTGGTTAGTCATCAACCTTATAGAAAATGACTGCTATATGAAGCCGAGGGCGAGTTATCGCCCCCGGCTTCTAGTTTATATTTTTATTGCGGCCGGACCGGGACAAACCAAATCGCGGGTGTCCGCTTTTACGATTTCGCTCATAACCGGCCAACGCTTCATATGCCTCATCAATTTTATCCATCGGCACTTCAACA
>CAZVLC010000269.1:0-2548 GCA_964627885.1 uncultured Peptococcaceae bacterium | reverse complement strand
TGCCCGCTGATTTTACTTTGAAAAGAAAGGCAGTGGAACCCAGCTAAGGCAGAGGAGCTTGTTCCTCTGCCTTGCTTTTTGATTTTTATTATATTCAGCGCTTTTAAAACACCTTTTTTTCTTGTTGAAAATCCTGGACATCATTAAGCAATTCCCCAAAACGTTGGTAATGGACGACCTCCCGTTCTCTTAGGAAACGGAGGACATCAGTTACCTGCGAATCATCGGACAAATTAATCAACCAATTATAGGTGGCGCGCGCCTTTTGCTCCGCCGCCATATCTTCATGCAGGTCGGCAATGGGGTCCCCTTTCGCCTGAATATATGCCGCGGTCCAAGGGTTCCCTTCCGCATCTACGTAAAAAAGCGCCCGGTCGTGATCGGCATAATGAGGAGCTAAACCGGCTGCTTTCAGCTCTTCCACGGAAGCATCCTTGGTTAACTTATAGACAATCGTTCCCACAATCTCCAAGTGAGCCAGTTCCTCTGTACCGATATCGTGTTCGAAATGTACCACGGAGGAGGAAAGGTTGGATTTATGCGAAGTTAAGGATTCTGAAAATAGTGATACGGCGATTGTGCAAAAGGTGAATTTCCTAAAGCATATCCTGATTTATGAAAAATGCAGCCGATATGGTATGCAAAATCACAGTGATTTTATTTTGTCGGACAAGCCACAGTATGAAGTGGATATTCTGCTTGCCATCCCCTGCGGGAAAGGGGGTGATGATAGGTGAAAATGGAGCATGTACAGGAAATTGCAGCTAATGAATTGCAGCCGTTTAATAACCACCCTTTTCAGGTAAAGAATGATGATGAAATGAAGCGCCTTTGCGAAAGTATTAGCGAATATGGTATTCTAACTCCGCTTATTGCAAGACCGAAAGATGGCGGTTGTTATGAAATCGTCAGCGGACACAGGCGAAAGGCAGCGGCAGAAATGGTCGGATTGGACAAGCTGCCTGTTTTAGTCCGAGATATGACTGATGATGAAGCAGTCCTATTGATGGTGGATAGCAATATTCAACGTGAAAATCTGCTGCCAAGCGAAAAGGCGTTTGCTTATAAAATGAAGCTGGAGGCAATGAAAAGGCAGGCTGGGCGTCCAAAAAATAATTCGCCGAAAGTTGCGGCAAATTTCAGATCAGATGATAGAATTGCGGAGGAGGCAGGTATCAGTGGTGATACTGTTCGCCGCTATATCCGTCTGACCGAGCTTGCAAAGCCAATCCTCGATTTAGTGGATAACCAGCGTATAGCCTTTTCCCCGGCAGTAGAGCTTTCTTACCTTACGAAAGAGGAACAAGCCGAACTGTGGGACATAATGCAGCAGGAGGACTGTACGCCGTCACTCTCACAGGCAGTGCGTATGAAAAAGCTGTCACAGGAGGCTAAACTAACCCCTGAACCGATGTCTGCTATCATGGGAGAAGAAAAAGCGAATCAAAAGCCACAGGTTCGTATCGGTACTGAAAAGCTGGCAAAATATTTTCCAAAAGGCTATACAAGTGAACAAATGGAAGATGCAATTATCACGATGCTTGAGGAACGGAAACGAAAACTTGAGAAAAGAAGAGATGAAGCTCGCTAATTATTGTGGCTAGCCTCCCCTTAACAATCTCTATTATAACCAGCCGAAAAGAAGATACATAACATGCAATTGTATGAGTATCTTTTTCAGCAAAATCGAGCGTTAAGGAAATATTCGCTATGATTAAAGTCATATAATAACCAGTTTCTTTTTCGGCTAGTAAAAAGGAGGATTAATACATGAAAACTTTATTTGAGGAATTGGGAGGAACCTATCAAAGAGTCGGTGATTATTATTTGCCGGACTTGGAGCCGCCTCAACAAAAAGAAAAAGCAAACTACGGTCGATACGGTTGAATGCGGAAGCAATTTTTGAAAAACAACCATAAAGGGATATACAGCTCAATGCTGTTGAACGGAACTTTGAACAGGGTCCTTAATGAAGCCAATTTAGATGTCATAAATGCTATTGAACGACTGACAAAAGAAATGGCAGCTGTGCAGGGTATAACGGAAGAACTCAAAGCAACAAATCAGATGGCATGGGTCGGAGCAATGAATAGTATACGGGAGGCCGCAGAAGAGATCATACTCAACGAATTTATTTACAGATAAATTTTCACAGTGGAAATGATAAAACAAAAATCAAATTCCAAACGGAGAGGATCAAAAAGCCCTCCGTATTTTTGTGCTTTTAAGGACATTATACTCGGAATGTGTGAAAATATTGTTCAAAATACGCGGGGGGAAGTTAATGATATAAGAAGTGAATTGTTTGGAATAGCACCTGAATTGTCCAGGCTAATTGCCTCTTTATATGACAGGACGCAGGATAATTTCGAAGTTAATCAACAATGCATGGACATGTGGGATTTGATGTTTGAAAACCGGATAGGAACAGTGCGTGAGTTAAGTCAAGCGATAATGGATTGCTAGAAATCTACTCTAGATAATTTACTAGGGCTCTGTTAAAGCTGTCTTTCTCCTTCTGCTGATACTCATGATGTAAATTATAGAG
>CAZVLC010000268.1:0-2549 GCA_964627885.1 uncultured Peptococcaceae bacterium | reverse complement strand
TTTCTTAAAAGCTTATCACCAAATCATTTTGCAAAATGAAAGTCAGTCAGGTGATATGGCCGAGGCCGGTAAGGAATAAACTGCTTGCGTTTAGGAGCGAACATTTTACGCCAGAGGAAACCTATAATTATATTGTTCGTGTAATTTCAGAGACAGAAAGCAATATATTTAAAATAGGTCACTGTGAGTTCCTGAACGCGTTAAAGACAATGTCAAGATATCTTTTTCAATTTTGTATATAAGTAGCCAGTCGGATGTGATATGACATTCACGGTGACCGCTATAATTTCCGGAAAGTGAGTGGTCAACATACTTCTGAGGAAGGGGTTTCTCTTGAACCAAAATATTAAGCACCTCTTCAAGAAGTCTAACATCATAACCTCGCTTGACTATAATCTTGTAGTCTTTTTTAAACCTGTTCGAGTACCGGATTTTAAGCATTTAGGTCCTCCATTAGTGCACTTACACTGTCAAAGGTTTTGCTCATATTACGGTTATTATCGACATCATCAATTGCCGATTGTGTTTGTTCATTGGGCTTTTCTATGCGGAGTTCAAAAGGGATACCACCATAGCGGACGGAATAGCGTAGGAACATATTCATAGCTGTAGACATGTTAAGGCCAAGCTCGTTGAAAATAGCTTCAGCTTTGATTTTCAATTCCTCATCAACACGAATGTTCAAGTTGGTTGTTTTAGCCACAGAATCAGCTCCTTTCTATAATTGTTATAATCATAAAACATTATATGCCAATCGTCAATTATTTATGCAATGTTGCTTTACATTGTCATTACAGTGCGTATGGAACAGCATATAAATTTCCTAGCCCAAGGATATAACGAGTACGTGGACTATTGGAATGACAAATTGAAAGGTTCCGGTCACATCTAGTCCAACTCAGTATGAGGATTTTTGCAATTGAAGCATCAAGCTTGACCCCAACTGATTAGAAATATAAGGAGATTAGATACAATTATGACTTTGGTGATGATTGGCATTTCACCATAAAACTTGAACAGATCGTTGAAGATTATTATTTTGGTTTTCCAACACTTCTTGATGGGGCTGAGACAGCAAACTCAGTTTTACAGTTTTCTATACCAGGCAAAGGTAAGTTTACTCTTGTTTTGCAGGAAGAAGTTATGCAATCAATAAAAGCTGATGTCGAGGTAAATCCAATGCTTGAGCATATGTTCAAAAAAGGTGAAGAACAATACAGGGAAGGATTGGGAATTATGACCTCGGACCTTTTAAGAACGCTTTCAGAAAAGGATTTTATATGATGGATTACCGTAATGTTATATGGACTCCTGTTGTGAGGAAAAAAATTATAGAATTTAGGAGTGAAAGATTTACTCCCGAGGAAACTCTGAATTTTATTTCTCAGATTATCATAGAAACTGAAGAACTATTAAAAAATCCTATCATCGGCAAGACTTACACAGAAGAATTTGGGAAATATAGAGGCATATCAAGGATTTAAATATATCCTTTCACACCCCGGTGCCAGGCCCCAACTTATCTCCGATTATGATGAAATTAAGATATGCCCATGCTGATCAGTTTTAAGTGCCATTCCCCATCTTTAAACACCGCTTCATATTTGGGAAAAACAGCCCCCAAGTTTCCAAACCAGGAAATTCCGGTAATTATGGCTTTACCTTCACCATACTCTTTAATGTTGACCGACAACAATGTTCCATCTATTGACCTTACTAATCTGCCCTCCTCATCAAGTTGAAACTTGGTGGGATCATTTTTCACCTCGGCCAAGCTGTATACATTAGGGGATAAGTCAATAAGAGCAGAGAGTACTGCTTGCTTGGCAGGATCACTTAATCCTTCCAGGGTATCAATTTCTACGGCCACAAATTCATTACCGCCATTCTCCTCTTGAAAGGTTGCTTTCATTACCTCAATATATAAAGCCATTCTTTGCTTTTCTTCACTGCTAAATTCTTGGCCAGGTTCTTGGACAGGATTTTTGCTATGGGGTATATTCTCTGCACTGCAACCATACCCAAAAACCAGACTGCTTAACAATAAAATCAAGATGATTCTTTTCATCAAGACCATATTAAGTAAGGATAATTAAATTGGCTGTACCTCTGCCCCCACTTACGTATAAATATCCCTTCCGGAGTAAATACCTGAACCCGGTAATTGCTGCTACTGGGCGGGATTGCCACCCGTTATAATAACGCAACCTGGCTCGGCCGCACTGGCAGTCCCCACAACTTCATTACAAATGCAGGGATTAAGTATATGTAGGTAGAAAAAGGCAGCATGATTTATAATTTACATCATCTAAGGAATATTAATAGTTGTCATTCTAAGTCTTTCATTAGTAAAAGGGAAGATTGGGCATTACCGGGAAACTAGAACCTGGTGCTAGCTAGCCGCATGAATTTCGATTATTTCGAGGAGGTTGATAATAATGGATCTTGATAATATTTGTCAGAATTGCAGCTTCTTTTTTCCAGACAGGGAAGATATAGATTCAGGTGTATGCATACTTGATGAGGCATTTGAAACTTTCATGGATCAG
>CAZVLC010000267.1:0-2552 GCA_964627885.1 uncultured Peptococcaceae bacterium | reverse complement strand
ATCATTGATTACCTGATAGGTTTGCTGTACATGCTCAAACCGGGGAGGCAGCATCATGTAGGCATGAAGCGCGTCAGCCATTCGGACAACCTCCACCTCATTTCCTGCGGCACGCAGCTTTTCCCCATAGGCTTCTCCCTCATCTCTCAGCGGGCAATACTCCGCTGTAATCAGCAGGGTTCTGGGCTGCCGTGAAAAGTCCGAAGCCAGCAGAGGGGCAAAATACGGGTTGGTCAGGTCGTCATCAGAGCTTCGATACAATTCAATTATACTTTGTATTCGTTTGGATGTCAGCAGGTAGTCTGTTCCGTTATCGCGGACAGAGGAAAACGGGGATCGGTCGCTGTGGTCGTTGTACGTGGATGGATACAACAGAATCTGTCGTTTTGGGAGGAACTCCCCGCGATCCCTTGCCATCAGGGAAACGGCCGCAGCCAGGTTGCCTCCGGCACTGTCGCCGATCAGTGTAATATCGTCCGGGTTGACATGCGATATCCGGCCGAGGAAATATTTCCGCGCCACGGCATAGCAATCCTCTAAAGCGGCGGGGAACTTGTATTCTGGTGCCAAACGGTAATCAACGGACGCAATGGTGCAGTGAGTCGCTTTCGCAAGATCTGCGCAGACGCCCGTGTAGTTTTCAATTCCGCCGGTTACCCAGCCGCCTCCGTGGAAAAAGAGCAACAAAGGGGAAAACCCCTTTTCATCCGGTGAAAAGAGGCGTACAGGGATGGCATGGTCACCGTTGCAAACCACACGATCCCACATTTTATAGTCCTTCGGTTTTCCGCGTAGCCGGGCGGTGAGCAATTCAAACTGCCGTTCCATTTTATATGACTTTTTCACATCCGGTTCCAGTGCAGTCATTGCCTTGAGTGCTGCTCGCATTACCTTGTTAATTGCCAAGTGTTTTACACTCCCCGCTTGTATAATTTTAATTATACCATGATAATTATTCATTAGCAAATTAGTGCTTTAAAATGTCCGTGTCAAGTTATTGTAGGGCTTTTTTAAAAAAGGATTTAAGTTGCTAAAAAGCAATTCAACAAAACAGCTTCAGGATTTTTTGTGTGCTGGTGATTTTGCCCGATATCGGCAGCGTTCCGATTGAATCCGAGCTCGGATATCCTGCGACACCTCTGCGTAAAGCCTTGCTCGCACTCGCCGCGGCTTTACGCAGAGGTCTGGGCAAGATCTCATTATGTTGCTTGCGGTTGAAAGTGACATTTCCGGCAGCTAAAACAGGAGCCAGCTTTTTCAAGGTCTCGCTACTCCACGCCATAGGACGTGAGGATAAACGTGCCGATAAAATATGGCTTACATGAGGTTCTGTACAACCGCCATTGTTTGCACATGAATCTTTTTTGCAAACGCTGATTCCACTGACAAATCTCCGGAGGTATCTTGCATTCTTACGAATCTTTTCTACACGTTCCGGCATTCCGCTGCAAAGGTTGGAGGTCATTTCACCCAAAAAGCGTAAATCCTCGTTTTCCAATGCCCATCTAATTTCTCTGTCAAATAATTTGCGATCGCTTTCCTCAAGTCCTGCGGTCATTGCCTTTATTGCTTTGTTTTTATGGTATTTATCCAATACAAATACTGCTTCGGGAATCCATTCAAGTCCGGTTTGAATCCAATTTCCGCCGTCCCCATGCAGATAGATTTTTGTGCCTGTCAGATCATACCGCTGTTCGATTTCGGTTAAAGCCTGTTCCCAAAGCTCATCCGCCTTCTTTGCATATTCACTGATATGAAACACATTTTTGCATTTATTCCGCTTGCCTTGTCGTTCGATCCCCTCATAGACACTAATTAGGGGTACTTCGCTTTTTCTGCCACCGCACAGTGTGATATGTGCCTCATCTGCGTCAATATGAAGCTCCGGTACACTTCGCTTTTCTGTAGGAGCAGCAACAGCTGCTTCGCTCTGCCGAACCCGATTCATAACCGTTTGACGGCTGATTTCACCGTCGCACAAATAGGTGCTTGCCTGTCCGTATGACATGTCTTTTGCAGCATTTGACAGGGATAACGAAAGACCTTCACTCACACGTTCACGGCTTTCTATTCCTAAAAATGCGTCAGTTAAATATTCATATCCGCCGGCTGCTTTTTTGTAATAGGTTCGGTGATATGACACTTCTCCGAGCTGCGTTTGCAATCGCCGCTCATCGCCCCGGCGTTCCACACTATATCCTGCTTCGCGCCTTCCTGCCTTTTCTGCAAGTATTTGTGCATCGATCTGTGAAATATATGCTTCCGTCAATCTTGCGGCACATTCTTTTGCTTCTTTCAGCATTTCTGGCTCAATTTGTGATAATGATTTCCCCAGAATCAACTTTTCACAAATATTTTTGATGAACTTTTCTGCAATTTCTGCTATAATCTTTTCCACAAGAGGTTGCCTCCTTCGTGATTTTTGGGTTTCTCAACTCTATTAAATCACTTTTTGGCAATCTCTTGTATCTTTTTCTTGAAAATCTCCTACATTAATTTTACACCGAGAAAGTGTTTTACGGCGCGGCAACGAATTGCTTGACTGTAAATCA
>CAZVLC010000266.1:0-2556 GCA_964627885.1 uncultured Peptococcaceae bacterium | reverse complement strand
GCAAAACAAGCGGCGAAAGAGCATATTGAGAGTGCGGAAAGTGCTTTATTAGAATTAATCTTAGCCACTAATTTGGAACCATGATCGTTTACAAGAATAGGTAACAATAAAGGATACTAAAAAGCATTAATGTTGTTTCGGGAATGAATAAATGGCGAAAGGTTTTCGCAAAATTTGCTGCAAAATATTCAACGGATAAGATAAGACAAAGATGTGTGGGGGAGAGCATTACCCCGATAAAAGTACTCATAAAGGCGAGGCAGGAGAGAGTGAGTGCTTGATTAGGTCCAGCAAGAGTAAGAATGATAGGAATAGCAATGGTAATTCCGGGTAGAGTAATGCCGGTCAATAAACCGATGAAGAAAGGGAAAATAAGCGTAATAACGAGGGGATTAAGGCCGCCTTGCAATAGAGAGGATAATATTTGTTCAATACTGCCGCTTTGTTGGAGCACATCGCTCAGATAAAGTGACGCGAAGGTCATATAAAATAGTCCGGGGGCAAGGGATTTTTTCACCATTAGCCCTGCTTTTTTAAAAGGGATGCGGTAATAAAGGAACATAACGCTGATGGTGATGGTTAGAGCCAAAAGAATATTCAGTTTAAAGATAATGACCATGAGGAGAATAGCCACAATGGGGAGCAGCCCTTCACAAAGGTGTAACCAGGATTGAGTAGCGGACTCTGCCTTATCTGCTTTTATATTTTGGTCCTCGTCTTCTTTACTGACGTGGACATGGTGAAAAAGGATTAAGCCCATCAAGACCGTTGCCGGCATGAAAGGAAACATCATGATAATAAATTGATTAAGAGGAACGCCAATTATTTGTGCGGCGATTAAATTGGCCGGATAGAGGGGCAGAAAGAACTCCCAGATATGACGAAAATAAAAATTTATGGCGGCACTTCTCTCCGGGGAGATATGCAGTTCCCGAGAGGCTTCTTTTACCATCGGAGCAGAGAAAACGGCTCCGCCGGGGGAAGGAAGTAAACCGATCAAGCCGGGTAAGATAACCATAGCGGCGCGGGGATCACCGGTAAAATTGCGGATACTTGTGACGAGACGAGTCTGCATTCCTGTCTCGCTAATGATTTTTTCGAGGATATTAATTAAAAGCAATGATCCTAAAATAATCAAACTGGCGGGAGAAAGCAAAGAGGAGTAGGCGATTTTTACCATCTCCCACATCTTTATTTGGTGTAGTAAACCAAATAAGCAAGCGGTGATGAGAAAAGCGTGCCCGAGATGGAGTCTTTTTCTGATCATAATGATTAGAACGGTTAGAATGAAAATGATTTTTAGTGTTTCCATGATGTTCACCTCAACTAGTATGCTTCTGCAAAAACCGAATAAGTATATTATTCAATTATACACGCTTAAGTACGTTTTGTGTCTTTATGGGATGGCTTTATAAAAAAATATTAATTATTTTGAAAGGTGTGTTTGGGATGACCAAAATTGCCGGGAGTTTGATTGAGCTGATTGGAAATACTCCGTTAGTGCGCTTAAGTAATTTTAGTAAAGAACATAATTTACCGAATCAGCTGATTGCGAAGTTGGAATATTTTAATCCCGCCGGTAGTGCGAAGGATCGGGTCGGGTACGCGATGATTAAAGATGCGGAAGAAAAGGGACTTATCGGTGAAAATGCCGTTATCATTGAACCGACCAGTGGGAATACCGGGGTCGGTTTAGCGATGGTAGCGGCCGTAAAGGGGTATCGGTTGATTCTTACGATGCCGGATACGATGAGTGTAGAAAGGCGAAAGCTCTTAGCCGCATTAGGGGCGCAAATAGTCTTAACACCAGGCGAAAAAGGGATGGTCGGAGCAATCGAAAAGGCGGAAGAGCTTGCCCGGCAGTATGAGGGCGCATTTATTCCTCAACAGTTTAAAAACCCGGCTAATCCGGCGATCCACCGCCAAACAACAGGCATGGAGATTTGGCGGGATACGGAAGGAAAAATCGATATCTTTGTTGCGACCGTTGGAACAGGAGGAACCCTAACAGGGGTAGCGGAAGCGTTAAAAGCGCAAAATCCGGCGATCCAAATCATTGCGGTGGAACCGTTTGGTTCTCCGGTGCTTTCCGGGGGCAAACCGGGGCCGCATAAGCTGCAGGGAATTGGGGCCGGTTTTGTCCCGGAAATATTACGGAAAGAGCTGATTGATGAAGTGATTACGGTCAAGGATGAGGAGGCTTATGAAACCAGCCGGAGTCTCGCCCGGACCGAAGGCCTTTTAGTGGGAATTTCTTCGGGAGCAGCGGTTAAAGCGGCTTTAGAGGTGGCTTTAAGAAGGGGAAACAGGGGGAAGACGATTGTCACCTTGTTACCCGATACCGGAGAACGGTATCTCAGTTCAGACTTATTTTCAGTCTAATTATGCTTGAATATAACAGGCCTTGGCAGTAAAGATGCCAAGGCTTTGTAATAATTAATTGCAAATTTACTCATTTGCGAATTAGTTACATATTTCTCAGTAACTCGATCCTTTCGGTCAAGGGAGGATGAGTGCTAAAAGCGGAATTTACGTTAATATTTTTGGCCAGTGGAT
>CAZVLC010000265.1:0-2560 GCA_964627885.1 uncultured Peptococcaceae bacterium | reverse complement strand
CCAATCCACGTCGCAAATTCAGCGACAAGAAGATTGTAAGCCATGTCTAACTTTTTCGCAAACCTTTTTTCTCCTCTCAACACATCCCCTTTTAGCTGTCCATGTTTTGAAGCAATACGTCAATGCGTATATTTTGGGGCAATCCGCACTACCAACGCCCCAGACCTATTTAAGAACTTTTTCTTGTAACCAACTTCCTGCCATAGTATAAAGCCATAGTTTTTGTATCTGTAAATGGAAGAACCGTACGATCTGGATACGGCAGAACTGATTCAGGATGAATAAACCGCAAACCAAATCGAAACAACGCGTAGCCGACCACGGTGAAGTTTTCACCCACGAGCGAGAAGTCAATGCAATGCTCGACCTGGTAAAACACGAGACCGAACGTATTGACAGCCGTTTTCTCGAACCCGCCTGTGGCAACGGCAATTTTCTGGCTGAGATATTGCACCGTAAACTCAATGTCGTTAAACGCCGTTACGGTAAAAACCCTTTCGATTATGAGCGCTATGCTGTTATCGCCGTGTCCAGCATCTACGGCGTGGAGCTCCTGAACGATAACACCGAAGAATGCCGCCAAAGAATGTTCGAAATTTTCGACAGGGAATATACGGAAAACTGCCCCAAGGATGCCAACGATGAAACGCGCGAAGCGGTGCGCCATATCCTACGCCATAACATTCTCTGCGGTGATGCCCTCACGATGAAAACCTCCGACGGCCAACCTATCATCTTCGCTGAATGGGCCGCCATCAATACACATCTGATCAAACGCCGCGATTTCCGCCTGGATCAGATGCTTGAAGAAAGCAGTCACCACGTGCAAATGGATTTCTTTGGTGATTCAGGCTCTTACCAACGCGATGAAGCCGGGGCGATCATCCTCAAGCCGATCCGCGAATTTCCTCCCGTTCACTACAGAAAAGTTCAGCAATATGAGTAACTCCGGTACCTACAATTACAATCCCGATGTGCTCTCCTGCCTTGCCAATCTCTCCAATGACGAGGTCAGCACTCCGCCCAATATCGCGAAACAATTGGTCGACTTGCTCCCCCAGGAGCTTTTTATGGATCCTTCCACGACATTTCTCGACCCGGCCTGCAAATCCGGCGTTTTCCTTCGAGAAATCGCCAAACGCCTCCTTAAAGGTATTGAAGATAAGATTCCCAATCTGCAGGAACGCATTGATCATATCTTCCAAAAACAGCTCTTCGGAATTGCCATTACGGAACTAACCTCTCTGATTTCACGCAGAAGCGTCTATTGCTCAAAATATCCCAATAGCAAATTCTCCGTTACGAAGTTCGATACCCCCGAAGGCAATATCCGCTTCAGAAAAATTAAACACGCTTGGCGTGGAGAGAAATGCGCTTTTTGTGGCGCTTCCCAAAGCGAATATGAACGCGATGAATCCCTGGAAACTCATGCCTACGAATTCATCCATACCACTCTTCCTGAAACCATTTTTAATATGAAATTTGACGTCATTATCGGCAATCCACCCTATCAACTAAGCGATGGAGGTCACGCTCAAAGTGCAATACCCATTTATCAGAAATTTATTCAAAAAGCAAAAAAACTAGAACCTAGATATTTATGCATGATCACTCCATCACGGTGGTTCACTGGTGGTAGAGGTCTTGATAATTTCCGGGAAGAAATGCTTCATGATAATAGAATAAGAGTTATTCATGATTTCCTCGATGCATCTGATTGTTTTCCGGGGGTTGAAATAAAGGGAGGGATATGTTATTTCCTCTGGGATAGAGATAACCCGGGCCTATGTAAAATTTTTTCGCACGAAAATAATAGCATGATTTCTGAAATGGAACGGCCATTATTAGAGGACGATTGCGATACGTTCATCCGATACAATGAAGCCTTGGGTATTTTTCGCAAAATAAGGTCATTTCGTGAACAGAGCTTCGCGGATATTGTAAGTGCTAATGATCCATTCGGATATGACGTAAGAGAGAATAATAGCTATAAAAGAATCAAACCAAATTTCTCAATGATACCGTTTGATGACTGCATTGAGTTCTATTATAACGGTTGGCGAAAAGATGGCGTAGGATATATCGGTAGAAATACTGTCGATAAAAATAATGATTGGATCGACTTATTCAAAGTACTTATTCCGCAAGCTTGGGGCATAGGAAATGCACGTGTTGATTGGGTTAATCCTTTTATTGCCGGGCCAAATTCTGCTTGTACCGAAACATATATCGTAATTGGCCCGTTTCAGTCCGCTGATACTGCTCAAAACGCTCTCTCGTATATGCAAACCCGGTTCTTCCATCTATTGGTTTCACTCATTAAAATTTCACAACATGCCACTGCTAAAGCCTACACTTTTGTTCCCATCCAAGACTTCTCCGAGGCATGGACAGATGAAAAGCTCTACGCCAAATACGGTCTGACTGAGGAAGAAATTGCTTTTATTGAAAGCATGGTTCGCCCGATGGATTTGAATGGAGAGACCACCGATGAGTAGTGATTTTAATGCTTTTGAGGAATTACTCACGGCTCCGGAGGGTGGCCATTTACAGTTTGAAC
>CAZVLC010000264.1:0-2570 GCA_964627885.1 uncultured Peptococcaceae bacterium | reverse complement strand
TCAGACTAAGTTGGGTACCGCCTCATCCTACGCCTTTCAGAATCACGCGTACATGAGTTTTATCGGATCTTTCCAACAGGTCTTGCAGTGCTTTGGTTGCTTCAGTAGTTAAGGATATTTGCATGAGAGGTTCCTCCTTTCATCGAAAATCACTTTACTAATTATAATTAGATTATTTGTAGTTCATCTTTTTAGGTTTTCACCTATTGTAAATAATATGCAGTAAAAAAAGCGGGTGTACATAGACAAAAGAGAAAAGAGTAAGGTGAAGGAAAGAGGGAGGTAAAGAGAGCTGATGAATGGAGCTGAATATATTATTCAATTTTTGGAGAAAAAAGGGGTAGATTTAATTTTCGGTTACCCGGGGGGTGCGGTGCTTTTTTTATATGACGTCTTGGGGAAATCCTCCATTAAGCATATTTTGACCAGGCATGAACAAGGGGCTATTCACGGGGCCGATGGTTATGCACGGGTTACCGGAAAAACGGGAGTGTGTTTTGCCACTTCCGGACCGGGGGCGACTAATTTAGTCACCGGGATTGCCAACGCTTATTTGGATTCCGTGCCACTACTGGTAATTACCGGGCAGGTTGGCGTAGACAGTATCGGTCGGGATTCTTTTCAGGAAGCGGATATTGTGGGCATCACCATGCCCATTGTGAAACATAACTATCTGGTGAAGGAGCTGGCTGATTTACCCGCTGTTTTAGAAGAAGCGTGGAATGTGGCGAAGAGAGGCAGACCGGGGCCGGTGTTGATTGACATACCGAAAAATGTTTTTGCCGGGACGGCTGAGTTTCCCGAGGCGGTATTTACCGCACCAAACCGGAAGGTTCCTTTGAAAAATGGGTTAGTAAAACAATTGGAGAGAGCTGTAACTGCTCTAAAGAAAGCAGAAAGGCCTTTAATCCTGGCTGGTGGTGGGGTAATATCCGCCGGAGCTGAAGATGCTTTGGCGGAATTCCAGGCCTATACAAAAATTCCGTTGGTCAATACCTTAATGGGCAAGGGAGCAGCATCTGAGGAACCGGGTGGCTCCCTTGGGATGGTCGGGATGCATGGGAAACCTGCCGCGAATTTGGCGCTTAGCGGGTGTGATGTTTTGCTGGCTTTGGGCGCAAGGTTCAGTGACCGGGTAACCGGCAATCCGCAGAATTTTCTTGCCGATCGTTGTATTATTCATGTGGACATTGATCCCGCGGAGCTTTCCAAGAACGTCCATACTGATATTCCAGTGGTCAGTGATGTGCTAAAATTTTTAACATTATTATTGCAAAGGTTGCAAGAGGATGATTTTCGGCCGGCGCTTGGGCCATGGTTGGCCCAAATTACTTCCTGGGAAAAGGAATTTACGCTTACTTATGAGGCGGGGGATTCTTTAAAACCGCAGGACATTATCAGTGAGGTGGCACGTCAAGCTGCGCTGAAGGCGCCGGTGGTAGTGACTGATGTAGGACAGCACCAAATGTTTACCGCGCAGTTGTTTCCGATGAAAGGGAAGCGTAATTTCGTCACTTCGGGTGGTTTAGGGACAATGGGTTTTGGCCTTCCGGCTGCGATGGGCGCCGCTTTTGGACGGCCCGGAGATACCGTAGTTCTATTTACGGGAGACGGCGGTTTTCAGATGACGGTGCAGGAGCTGGCGGTAATGGCCCAATATCAACTGCCGGTAAAAGTATTCATCATCAATAATGCTTGCCTGGGTATGGTCAGACAATGGCAAGAGCTTTTCTATAAGGGTCATTATGTTCAGACGCTTTTTAGTGGCGGCCCTGATTTTGTAAAACTGGCGGAAGCTTATGGGGTCAAAGGGATGCAAGTTGCGCAGCAGGAAGATCTCGCGGGAGTGATTCAGGAAGCGCTTAGTTGTCCCGGACCGGTGGTGGTGGATTGTCGTGTGGATCAGCGGGAAAATGTTTTACCGATTATTCCCCCTGGGGGGCAACCCAATGAGATGTTAGGGAGGTGGCGTGGTGAGACACACATTAGCCGTATTAGTTGAAAATCGTCCCGGGGTATTGTCACACGTGGCCGGACTCTTCGCACGTCGTGGCTATAATATTGAAAGCTTAGTAGTGGGCGAAACCGAAGATAAAACGGTCTCGAGGATTACGCTGGTGGTCGAAGGCGATGAAAGGGTAATTGAACAGGTTAGCAAGCAATTAAACAAACAAATTGAAGTAATAAAAGTAAATGATATTACGAATGAACAAACAGTGGATCGGCAGATGCTTTTATTAAAAGTTACCGCTGATCAGGCTGCCCGGCAAGAGATTTTGCAGTTGATCGAAATCTTCCGTTGTCGCGTTGTGGATATTGGCAGACGTTCTTTAATTATCGAAGCCACAGGGGATGAAGGAAAGATTGAGGCGGTAGTACAGTCACTAAGACCTTTTGGGATTAAGGAACTGGTGAGAACAGGGAAGGTATCAATGGTAAGGGGACCTAAATAGTCTTCATATATAAAAAAATATTAGAGGAGGCAAAGTTAAAATTGCTAAAATGTACTATGATTTTGATGCAGACTTAAGTAACTTTAAAGGGAAAACGGTGGCTGTACTGGTGTATGG
>CAZVLC010000263.1:0-2577 GCA_964627885.1 uncultured Peptococcaceae bacterium | reverse complement strand
AGCGCGCAATACTTTTGTGGTTGCTGATCTGCCCTTTCTCTCGTATCATGTTTCGGCTGAACAAGCGGTACTTAATGCCGGCAGATTAATCCAAGAGGGAGGAGCCCAAGCGGTAAAATTGGAGGGTGGAAGAGAGCGGCTGGAAGTAGTGAAGCGGATCATCGCAGCAGAAATACCGGTAATGGGTCATCTGGGACTAACTCCGCAGTCGGTCAATCAAATGGGCGGTTTTAAGGTCCAGGGGAAAAATCGGGAACAGGCGGAAAAGGTTTTAGCGGATGCGCTCTTACTGGAAGAGGCCGGGGTTTTTGCCATAGTGTTAGAATGTGTGCCTGCTCCTTTGGCGGCCTTAATTACGAAGAAAATATCCATTCCGACGATTGGAATTGGGGCCGGAGCCGGTTGTGATGGGCAAGTACTGGTGTGGCATGATGTCTTGGGAATTACGCCGGATTTTATACCCCGTTTTGTCAAGAAATACGCTAATTTACATGAAGATATTGTTGGAGCGTTGAAGCAATATAAGGCAGAAGTGGAAACAGGACAATTTCCTGACGCGGAGCATTCTTTTACGATGAAAGAAGAAGAGCTGGCGAAGCTATATTAAGGTGAAGCCTAAGGTGAAGAAAGCTAATAAAGCTTGCGAAAAGCAAGAAGTCGGTGAAAAAGGACGGGAAAATGAAGATGTTGATTCTGAAAAAAATTGCGGAGGTTCGCAGTTGGGTGCAGGAAAAAAAGAAACAAGGCCTACGGGTCGGGCTGGTGACCACAATGGGGTATTTGCATGACGGTCATTTGAGCTTGGTGAGGACGGCCAAAAGCGAAAACGATGTGGTGGTCATGACGATCTTTGTCAACCCTTTACAATTTGGGCCGCAGGAGGATTTTGCGGCATATCCGCGCGATTTGGCTAGAGATGCTGCTTTAGCTGAAAAGGCGGGGGCGGACCTGATTTTTGTTCCGGAAGTTGCAGAAATGTATCCGGAATATCCGCAGGATACGACGGTGCAGGTATCCCGCCTGACAGAGGGATTATGCGGAGCCTCTCGACCGGGGCATTTTACCGGGGTAGCCACGGTGGTTACCAAGCTGTTTATGATTGTTCTGCCGGATACCGCCTATTTTGGGCAGAAGGATTATCAACAATTTCAGGTGATTAAACGAATGACGGATGACCTGAATTATCCATTGGAGGTAAAGATGGTCCCGATTCGGAGGGAAGCAGACGGTTTAGCGATGAGTTCCCGCAATACGTATTTATCGGAAAGCGAAAGGCAGCAAGCTTTGTGTCTTTCGGATTCCTTACGGATTTGTAAAGAGTTGTACGCAAAAGGGGAAAGAAGCACGGCGCGTTTACTGGCGGCGATGGAGCAAAGAATTAACAGGGAACCTTCCGCACGCATAGACTATCTTCAAATCTGTGATGCCGAAACATTAGCCCCTTTAGATAATATAGAGGGGAATGTCGTTGTAGTGCTTGCTGTCTATATCGGCAAGACTCGCTTGATTGACAATATGCTGTTGAATAATGGATGTGGTGACAATGTTTAGAACAATGATGAAAAGTAAAATACACCGGGCAGTTATTACCGAAGCAAATTTGCATTACGTCGGGAGTATTACCATTGATGAGGATTTATTGGAAAAAGCCAATATTGCCGAGCACGAAAAGGTCCAGATTGTGAATATTAATAACGGAGCACGGCTGGAAACCTACGTTATTCCTGGTCCGCGCGGTTCCGGAGCGATATGCTTAAATGGGGCGGCGGCGCGTTGGGTACAGCCGGGGGATTTGGTGATCATTATTTCATATGCGCTAATCCCCGAAGAAGAGGTAAAAAGGTTTCAGCCCACGGTAGTATTTGTTGATGAAAAGAATAAATTAACCAAGATTGCGGCGGAAAAAGCTTTTTCCTACGGTGATTAAAAAACGTCAACTGAGAGTCAATTCACGTTTGACGAATATGCATAAACCCCTGTATAATAAGAATTGTTAACCAAACAAAACGGCGGGGTTAACAATTAACAAGAACGGGGATTATGATATGAAGCTAACTAATCGCGAAATAACCAGAGTCGCACTATTTTCCGCCCTCCTTTGTATATCTTCCCTATTGCTGAAATTTGGCGGGGAGGTAGTAGTGCCTTTTAGTATTTTGCCTTTAATGGTCCTAATGACGGGGGCTATTCTGGGACCCCGTTTAGGAGCTTTAAGTGTTACTGTTTATGTCTTGCTTGGCTTGCTTGGTCTACCGGTATTAGCACAGCCCCCATACGGAGGCTTAACCTATCTATTGCAACCTTCCTTTGGGTTCTTGCCCGGTTTTATTTTGGAAGCTTATGTGGTAGGTAAATTAACGGGGGGTTCGCTTCGTCCTTCTTTGGGGAGAATTCTACTGGCGATGTTAGCCGGAATTGTGGTAATGTATATATTAGGTATTTCGTATTTATACGGGATTAGTAAGTTTTACCTAGGAAGCCCTATCACTTTCTGGAAGGCGCTAGAGGTTGGGATGCTTCCTTTTCTCGCCCTTGACCTGGTAAAAGGTGTACTGGCAGCTTTGATTGCGCAGGGAG
>CAZVLC010000262.1:0-2583 GCA_964627885.1 uncultured Peptococcaceae bacterium | reverse complement strand
AAAGACGAAAGAAAAATTATTACAACACTTTCAAACAGAGATGAAGATATTACATGAAGCCACAGAAACTGAATTAACCAAAATTGCCGGTGAAAAGGTAGCTCATCTCTTGATTAAAGGCCGGAGAGGCGAGTTAAAATTGACACCAGGCGCCGGAGGAATCTATGGAAGGATTAAAGATAGCCTATAATTTATCTGGTGCCGTTAATGCCGTGCGGGAAGGACAGTTCGTTGTTCTTGTGGATGTAATTGATATGTCTACTACCCTGGAAACCGTACGGGAAGCCGGGGCTTGTGGCTATTGGGGCGCCGCTCCTACCAGCAAAAAATTGCCTTATGTTAATCCCTACTTTATTGGTCGGGCGGCAGCCAGAGAAGCAAAACAAAAAGCGGCGAAGTTAGTAGTGCTAACTGAACCGCGGAGCGGCTCGGATGAAGAAAGACGAACAAATGCGCTGGCAGTGCTTGCTGGTTTTGAAGCGGAGAATATGGAGGCCGAAGTAATTCTTCCGAATATCGGAGCTGAAACAGGCCGGTTAATTGACTGGCAAGGAAAAATTGCTGTGGCGGTTACTGATGCCGGAGGTGTAATTTTTGATGCTGTTATGCAACTTGGCGGTTCGCTTACAACGGCAACAATTGCCAGAACTATGCGGATGAAGGGAACGGAGACATCGCGGGTCGGTATTAACAGAGCTTTATCCTTAGCGGGGAGAAGTGGGATTACACTTGTGGCAGCCAGCAGTAATGCGCTTGAGGATGTCCTGGCCGTTCATTATTTAGCGCAATTGATGATTAATGAGTATTAGCGAAAACAGATAGTAGTCATAATTAGTGTTCCTTCCTCATAAGGTAGATTAAGAAGGGGAGGAGCTTACCGTGGAAAAGATTAAAGTAAAATTTGTGCAGCACTTTTATAATAGTTGGTGGCTCTATTTATTAGTGGGGTCCTGTTTTCTCTTCGGCATATTATTTGGTTTTTGGGGAATGAATTCCCTGGGGAATAACCAAGCTTCCACAGTGCAGAGCCTTTTTGAAGAAATTACGGCGCAATACGGTGAGGATTTTAATTTTGCCGTTTCGGCAAGACAAGCAGTAAGTAAAAACCTCCTTAATCTAGGAAAAATTTTTTTATTGGGATTAACGATTATTGGTTTACCGCTTGTTTTAGTAATTGTTTTTACCCGTGGTTTTGTCTTTGGTTTTACAATCGAATTTTTTTGCCAGGCCAATGCTTGGCCCGGGAGTATTTTAGCTTTATTGGCTCTTATACCGCCCAATCTTTTAGCGATACCCGCATATATCCTGGGGGCGGTTGCAGCGATCAAGTTTTCGTTACATTTGCTTCGCGGCCGTCAGTTGAAAGATTCTAGTATCTCCGAGGCTTTTTTTAAGTATTTCTTCATGATGGTTGCTTTTTCACTTTTAATGTTGGGGTCTGCGCTGATTGAAGGTTATTTTTCACCGGTAATAATTAAATTGTTATTACAAACCAGTCTGTGAAAAATCGATGAGAAATATCTTGGTTTGTGCTAAGTTTTATTGTTATTGCACATAATACTTACAAACATCCAAGGTGATTTATTCTGTATATATTAAAGGAGGGGTACTTTTGAATAAAAAAACCCAGGATTTACAGGGGCAAGCGCCTAAAGGACATACTTTTGTTCCGACTGAACAGGGGTCAGCACGTTTTGTGGCCCTTGATGGAGAAGGAAGTACCTCTAAATATGAAACTGGGCCGACCGTTTTAGAACAAGGTTTTTCCGGACCGCCTTGGAGTATTGAACCAAGCATGCATTTTTTGTGTGATGAAGTGGGGGTAGATTATCAGCGGTTTATTGCCGGATTGGCAAAAAACAACAACGAGATGGAAATGGCTCGAGAATTAGGTGTAGATCAAAAGACGATTGCTGGTTTAAAGGAGCTATTTTATCGAAATGAAGCAATTAACGGTAATTACGGGCAGGATTAGCTGTCTTAGTAAGTAAAGAAAAGAGTTAAAAGAGATAAGGTCATAAATGTTTCAATAAATGAGATAATATCTTTATTTGAATTAGACAGAAAATTGTTGTAAATTTAAATAAGAGATTATTTATATGGGCTTGTAAAATAATTAGATCCGAGGAGGAAAATGATGAAGAATATTCAGGTGCGTAGAAAGTTTATTTCGGTGCTTACCTTGGGAATGCTCATAATACAATTTTTCCCTTTAACTGCTCTTGGAGTAACAATGGATGCTGAGGAGTCTTCAAAGTTTACACTAACCGGTCTTTATAACCAAACCTTTAAAAAATGGATTGATAATGAGAAGGCTGGGTTTAAAGCTAGTACTGAGTTTATTAAAGGAACGAAGCCATATTCCTTTGTGAAAAACTTTGTAGATGATGAGATAGAACGTGAAAATGCTGCAAAACAAGCCCGAAAAGAAATGTTGAAATCGGTTGACCAAAAAATTGAGCAAACAAAATATATCGGTGATGATTATAAAAGGGAAAAGGGAAATTTTAATTCTGTTATTAATTTCGGCAAATCAGTATATAATTATGGTTTATCTTCATTAAGTAACACTAAAAATCAAAT
>CAZVLC010000261.1:0-2587 GCA_964627885.1 uncultured Peptococcaceae bacterium | reverse complement strand
ATCGCCCGGGCGCTTTTAAAGAAGCCAAAGATTTTAATCCTTGATGATTCTACCGGCGCAGTTGATATGCAGACAGATGCTTTAATCCGGCAAGCCTTTAGGGAAGAAATTCCGCAGACCACCAAGTTTATCATTGCCCAGCGCATTGCCTCGGTCATGGACGCTGATCAAATTATTGTCATGGAGGGCGGACGAATTGACGCGGTGGGGACCCATGATGAACTCCTGAAAAATAATCGTATTTATCAAGAAGTGTATTATTCGCAGCAAAAGGGGGAAAATGACCATGATGTCGCGTAAACAAACGATCAAACGGCTTTTCTCCTATATCACTACAAAATATAAAGCACGTTTTCTTTTTGTCCTTTTCTGTATTCTGTTGAGTACGTTTGCCGGGGTCGCAGGCTCTTTATTCCTGCAGGTTTTAATCGATGATTACATTACGCCGCTGCTTAATGTTTCTAATCCGGATTTTAGCGGATTGCGTAATGCCATTTTAATAATGACCGCGATTTACCTCGCGGGTATTGGGGCCGTTTATGTTTACACCCGTTTGATGGTAGTGATTGCCCAAGGGGTTCTAAAAGAAATTCGTGATCAGATGTTTGTACATATGCAGGCGCTTTCCATCAGCTATTTTGATACGCATACTTACGGGGATGTGATGAGCCGCTACACCAATGATACTGATGCATTGCGGCAGATGATCGCGCACAGTTTGCCGCAAATGTTTGCTTCGGCCGTCACGGTAGTTGCTGTTTTTGGGGCCATGGTTGCCACCAGTATCCATTTGACCGCCGTGGTTATTTTCGTCCTTATCGTGATGATGTTTGTGACCCGGATCATTGCCGGGAATAGTGCCAAATATTTTATGAAGCAGCAGGAATCATTAGGCAAGACTAATGGGTATATCGAAGAAATGATTAACGGACAAAAAGTAGTCAAGGTATTTTGCCATGAGGAGGAAGCTAAAGCCGATTTTGATGTGCTTAATGAAGAGCTTTTCCGCAATGCCGCCTCAGCTCACCGCTTTGCCAATATTCTAATGCCGGTGATGGGGAACCTTGGCAATCTACAGTATGTTTTAATTGCGATTAGCGGTGGGCTGTTGGCCGTTAACGGAATCGGGGGAATTACTCTTGGCGGGATCGCCAGCTTTCTGCAGTTAAGCCGGACGTTCAGCATGCCGATTGGGCAGCTCTCGAATCAGCTTAATTTTGTCGTGATGGCAGTGGCCGGGGCGAAGCGGATTTTTGAGTTGATGGATGAGGAAGTGGAGGTTGACAATGGCTATGTAACCTTGGTCAACGCGCAGGTAGTGGGGGACAAAATAGTGGAAACGGCAGAACGCACCGGGATTTGGGCATGGAAATATCCACACCATGATGGAACGACCACTTATACCCGCTTGCAGGGTGATGTTCGTTTCTTTGATGTGGATTTCAGCTATGACGGGCAGAAGGCCGTCTTGCATAATATCACGCTTTACGCGAAACCAGGACAAAAAGTGGCTTTTGTTGGGGCAACCGGTGCCGGGAAAACCACGATTACGAATCTGATCAACCGTTTCTATGACCTTGCCGACGGCAAAATCCGTTATGATGGGATCAACATTAATAAGATAAAAAAGAATGATTTACGCCGTTCCTTAGGGATTGTCCTGCAAGATACCAATTTATTTACGGGCACGGTGAAAGAGAATATTCGCTACGGCAAACTCGATGCCAGCGATGAGGAAGTATATGCGGCGGCCAAACGAGCCAATGCCCATGACTTTATTACGCGGTTGCCCCAGGGCTATGATACGGTTTTGGCGGGGGATGGTTCCGGGCTTTCGCAGGGACAAAGGCAGCTTCTCTCGATTGCCCGCGCGGAAGTAGCGGATGCGCCGGTGATGATCCTGGACGAAGCTACTTCCAGCATTGATACCCGCACGGAAGCGATTGTGCAAAAAGGGATGGATGCTTTGATGCAAGGGCGTACGGTTTTTGTAATTGCGCATCGGCTGTCTACCGTGCAGAACTCCAACGTAATTATGGTGTTAGAAGACGGGCGCATTATTGAGCGCGGCACCCACGAGGAGCTTTTGGAACAAAAAGGGAAATATTATCAACTTTATACCGGGGCGTTTGAGTTAGAGTAAAGAAATATTTGTGGAGGTATTATGCACGTTTTCTAAGAAATGAGGAAGCATTCGTTTAAAATCTTCTTTGTCTGTTTTACTTAATTCCATAAAATTAATAAAAGTCTTTTTAACTTTATTATCCTTCTTATGTAAAATTGAGATTATTGAACCTCCAACCTTATATATTTCAATATCGGATAATAAATACACATCTGGTTTTTTAGTAGCTTTATAGATTTTCAGTTGGTTTTTGTCCATTTGGATAATGGGTTTATTCCAAGCGAGAATCCAAGGTAAAATAGGGGTACATATCATGTATAAAATTATAGCCGAGACAAAGTCCTTTTCCATTAAATCAAGTATTATTAAAACTAAAAATAAGGCGAAGTCGCATAATAAAAAAGTTTTAAAACCGGAACCCATATAATAACATTTCATAAAATTACCACCCACCTATCAAAT
>CAZVLC010000260.1:0-2598 GCA_964627885.1 uncultured Peptococcaceae bacterium | reverse complement strand
GCACATAGCCCTTGGAGAGGGGCTCTAATAACTACTACTTTATAATACGAGGGGGGAGTTGCAATGCTTAAAAAATGGTTAAAGCGGCTATCTGACAAAAAAGGGGCAGCTATGGTTTTGGTGATAGTAGTGATAGTAATTCTTAGTACTCTTGGATTAGCAATTCTATCGCTAAGTGTCGCAAATTTTCGTTTGAGCCTTGTTGATAAAAAAACGACTTTATCCTTCTATATGGCTGAATCCGGCTTAGAACAGGCGTATGAGATTATTTTAACTAATGTTAAACAGGCAGTAGCTGAAGCGAAGGCGGTAGTTAATTCAAATGTAGAAGCATTTATCGCGGCGGAGCGCACGCATATGGAAACTGAAACCACCTATGATAGTGAATATATTGTCGGCGATGATCCAGCCGGGCCAATTGATATTGATAAATTAAAAGAAAAATTACGAACTGATGCGAGTTGGCTGGCAGATTTTCAGGACAGATATAAGCAGTACCTAAGTGATAATCTAGTGCGAGCTTTGGAAGACGATAGCAATTATAAAGTCATAGATGTGAGCGTTAGCAATGAAATACCGGAAATTGATGTGGTTAATCCTTCCGATCCATTGTTTACCGGTAATAATACCCGTGTATTAAAACTTACTTCATTGTATAATAAAGAAGAGTATCTTGAAGGGAAAAAGATATCTGAGAAGGTAGAAATGAACTTTAATATCAAAGTACCTTCAGAAATACCTGATACGATTTATGTTAATACGGCAGCTACTACTATTGAAAATAACCCCATCTATGATAATGCCTTTGTTTGTTCAAAACTAAACCTAGTTTTTGAAGGTGGCACAAAAGTAAGAATTGATGGCGATTGTTATGCATATGGCGCAATGAAGGCATCTGATCCCAATAATCTTCATGAGTATGGTGGTTTTACTATCAACAAAAATAATAATAATATTATTGTAAATGGTGATGTTTCGACATATCATGTTGTGCAACATAAAGGGAAGGTTGGTTATGAGTCCCAATATTCGAACCTAACAATAAATGGTAACGTATTCACTAATAACCTGCTTATTAATAAGGGATTAGATAAAAAAACTATTCAAGATACTATTACTGTAAATGGGGACGTTTATACATCGCATGATCTAATAATGTATGGGGATTCTTCCACATTTGATATTAATGGTAATTGGTATGGTACTACGGCAGATAGCGAGATAGACAATTCTCAAGCCACTGGCACCTGTGTCATAGACATAGATGCGACACATCTTAATGCTACTGAAAAAGCGGTAGAAACAGAGTTTAGAAGAAAACAGTTTGATAAGGATTTTATCAAGAAACATATACTTGTTAATGAAGACGCATCAGGGTATTTATCAATGGCGGTACCTGAAACAATTCAAGTTAATACGACAACCGGCGGAAGTATTACTTATGATTATTCATATGGTACAAATTATTACACATTAGTGAAGCCTGGTTCCGATGACGAAGTGTACATTGTCAATAATGATAGTTCTAAAACAGTATTTTTTATAGCAGAAAATAATATAGGGAAGACATATACTCCTCCTAACAATGCTATTATTGTTGATATTACCAATAAAGATATAAAAGGAGCAATATTTACGGTACATAACATTCGGTTTACCGGAGAGATGAATTATACTGGACTTGCAGTTTCATTAAACAACTGTATTCATTTTTACTGGTCTAATAAAATTAAAATTTTCAAGGCTGACAGAAGTTTTTTGAAAGCGAAAGCAGCTGAATTAGGGACTGATAATCCATTCCGCTATGATCCTCCCGCCTCTTCTCCATATCCGTGGCCGCCTAAATCAGAAACAGTGGGTACTGCAGGAGATATCGGAGTTGGTGATTCTATAAGTCTGGACTTATATAAAGATCTTATTTCCGTCAGTGATTGGCAAAAGCTCTAAGCAAAACTTAAAAAGATGGAGGAATAGTGATGCGTAAGCTTTTTAAGTTCAATGATCATGGTTTTACGTTGATAGAGATTATTGTCACTCTAGCACTAGGCACAATTGTAATGACGGCAATAGGTACATTTCTTGTCAGAAATTTGCATTACAATAATATGGCTCAGGATCAGGTTTTTATCCAGGATCAAGTGCGTTATGCTATTAAGGGTATGACTGAGATGGTTATGGAGAAAAAGACAGTGAATCCTACTGCAAGCGGGGCTAAATTTAACAGTGGGATAGCTGGCGAGCTGGAAATTAGTTGGAATTCTGGCACAAAAGAATTAAAGTATGATAACGGAACAAATGAAGGGGTTTTAGCAAAAAACATCACAAATTTCCTTGTCGTCAAGAATACTGACAATCTAATTACCGTGACTATTGAAGGCACGAAGGAGAAGGCGAAATTTAAAGCAGTTGAGAAAATTCATTTACGTAACAGGTAATAAGGGCAGGGATTAAGAAAAATCTAGATATTTTCTAGATATATATAGGGGCAATTAAACGTTAATCATGGTTGTCTATGGGAAGTAAACTCCAGTAACATTTTGGTTATGGCGTCTGATAGGGAAAATTTTTCTCAAAGGAGGAATTGCCATGCTAAAGAAA
>CAZVLC010000259.1:0-2605 GCA_964627885.1 uncultured Peptococcaceae bacterium | reverse complement strand
CATACTCTCGAAAATGTTGTTTGAACCCAAATATTATGTAGAAAGGAATTTATCATGACTTTTTCAGAGGTACTAGCCATATTTGCAGAAAACCCTTGTACAGAGACATTTAGATTTACTTATACAATGGCAAAAAGCATAGTCAAGAAACATATGGAAGTTTCAACTCCAATAATCAACACAGTTCAGGAAGATCCAGATAATAGTATTTACGTGGATAAAAATTTTCCCGATATGTCTATGGGGAATATTTCATGCATCAATGCCCGCGTAGAGGATGTTCGCAACCATCACAGCGTTATTAGAAAACTCCGGTATGCGGACATTCCACCAAGTGAAATAACATTAGCTCCCAATCTCGTTTGCATAGATTGGGATTTTAGCCCTCCGATACGTGTCAGTAATGACTCGGAGTTAACAATGTTATCTCACACAATCGCTCATATGCTTGATGATGATGGTGTTACTAATTTCACGGTTATTGCCCATTTCGATGCCTTTTCCAAAATAAATCCTGAGAGGTGGTTTTCATGAACTACACTGACTCGTTGGCTAATATGCCTGACATTTTAACCCCGCAGATGATCGCTGCTTTACTGGATATCGGCTATTCTAAGGCTTTGGATCTGGTGAAGAGCGACCAATTCCCTTGTTTAAAAATAGGCAACTGTTATAAGGTTCCAAAGTTTTCCTTTTGCGATTGGTTGAATGCACCGGGTTTCCGTAAAGTGCTGTAATCCCCTGTGCTGATCCCCTGTTTACTGGCCCTAGGCAGGTCACCTGGGGCCAGTAATTATGAATGGAGGTGTTATCCCCATGGCTGCCCACATAGAAAAACATAGGCTTAAAAATGGGAAGTATTGCTGGCGCGTCATCGTTGAACAAGGAATCGGTCCAGACGGAAAAAGGAAAAGGATCTATCGAAATATTAGCGGAACAAAGAAAGACGCAGAAGCATTAATGGCCCAGCTGCTATCTGAGCTCCAGACAGGGTCCTATATTGAACCTTGTAAGCTGACCTTATGTGAGTATCTCCGCGACTGGCTGAAAAATTATGCAGAAGCCAATTTATCCCCTACTACGGTCGATTCCTATACATTTAATCTGGAAAAACACGTTGTCCCCCATCTCGGACATTTGCTCCTGCAGCAATTAAAGCCTATGCATATCCAAAATCTATATAAAGATTTGCTGGAGAATGGACGTACCGATGGTAAAGGTGGTCTATCAGCACGGTCGATTTTGTATATTCATCGCAACCTAAGAGAAGCGCTTCAACATGCGGCAAGGCTTCAGCTTATTGGAAAGAATCCTGCCGATTTTGTCACTCTTCCACGGGCTACTCAATACATTGCTACCGTGTATAGCGAAGAGGAACTTATCAATTTACTTCGGGTGTCCGAAAATACAGATATGGAATTAATCATCGTTTTGGCCGTTGCTCTGGGATTGCGTAGGGGGGAGTTACTTGGACTTAAGTGGTCTGATATCGACCTTGGTGAGCACAATAGAATAACGATTCGGCATAATCATGTGCAAACCACGAAAGGCAATATTACTAAATCTCCAAAGACAACCTCCAGTATTAGAACTTTGGAGTTACCGGATGGACTAGTTGCAGTGTTACGGAAACACAAGGACCTCCAGGAAAAAAAGAAAAAGGAACTTGGCGATAAATATTTCCCCGACAATTATGTTTGCTGCCAGACTAATGGTGCACCCTATTGTCCGGGTTATGTGAGCAAAAAGTTTGCTGCTTTCCTAAAAGCACACGGTTTGAAGCAGATTCGTCTTCATGATCTTCGCCATTCCAACGCTACACTGATGTTAAAGTATGGTATCCCCGCCAAGATTGCTTCAGACATACTAGGTCATAGCAAAATAGCGATAACACTAGACCTGTATAGTCATAGCCGCACCTTGGATGATCTGCAGAAGCAGGCGGCAGAGAAAATTGACAGACTCTTTAATGCGCCATATCCGGAAATTAGACCAGAAACAGAACTGTAAGAAAGGATGATTAAAGATGGCTAATTCCAAAATTGAATGGACTGAATCTACCTGGAACCCCGTAACCGGTTGCACCAAGATTTCCGAAGGTTGCAAAAATTGCTATGCTGAAAAAATGGCGCTCAGACTCAAGGCAATGGGTAATCCCAAATATATAAATGGGTTCGATGTAACCATGCATGCGGATGCTTTGGATATCCCCTTAACAATCAAAAAACCCACCACCTTTTTTGTTAATTCTATGTCCGACCTGTTTCATGAATCAGTCCCTCTTCCCTTTATCAAACAGGTATTTGACACCATGAATCGGGCATCCCTGCATACATTTCAGGTATTAACCAAACGAGCTGACAGACTGGGAGAGGTTGCTGACCAACTTACATGGACGCCGAATATTTGGCAAGGCGTATCGGTTGAAAGTGTTAAGTATCTCGACAGAGTTGACGCCTTGAGAACCGTTCCCGCAGCAGTAAAATTCATTTCTTTTGAACCTTTATTGGGGGATATTGCTCCTCTTGATCTCAGAGGCATTAATTGGGCAATAGTTGGTGGAGAAAGCGGTCCAAAGGCCCGTAAAATGGAGGAATGTTGGGTT
>CAZVLC010000258.1:0-2607 GCA_964627885.1 uncultured Peptococcaceae bacterium | reverse complement strand
CAGGAGCGGCTAGTTCCGGCAATGGCCTATGGCGAAGAAGCTATTCAAAAAACGAATATTTTAATCACAGTCGCCAACAAACTGCACATCCCTATAATTGCTACTGAGCAGTATCCCAGAGGTCTTGGGAAGACCGTATCGCCAATAAGTGATAATTTTGAAGGGGTATCTGTATACGAAAAAACTACTTTTTCTGGCTTCACGGAAGAAGTAGCCGCTAGCTTAAAGCGACTAGCAAAGAGGAAAATTATGATTACGGGGATGGAAACCCACATTTGCGTCCTGCAGACGGTAAGGGCGTTACTAGCCAATGGTTATCAGGTGTTTGTAGTCAGGGACGCGGTTTGTTCGCGCACCAAAGAAAATTATGAAAACGGTTTGATGCAGATGTCAGTGATGGGAGCGGTGGTTACGAATACCGAAACGGTTGTCTTCGATTTAATTAAGGAAGCAGGAACTCCTTTATTTAAAGACCTGTCCAAGCTAATAAAATGACATTGTTTGCAGGATATTTAAGGTGGTTTTTTCAAGTATAGTCAGTTATAATAATAAGCGTAGTATTGAATTACGAAATATCCTTAATTAAGGGTACTACTACTATTAAGAAAGGCAGAGGTACGTTACTAATGAAAATAAACTAATTCAGCTAAAAATCTAATAAAGATTTTTTGTGGCGGCTGAGCGAGCTATGTTTCGTGATAGTCCTCTCGGTTAGTGGCGCCTTTATTTTGCTGGATTAGTTAAATGAATGGGTTAATAGGTTTTATAGATATTCTGTAGTCATTTGTTTATATTTACCTTTTTCATTTATCTTTCCGGCTTTTCGCAAAGGAGAGATTTTTTTATGCTACTATTAGAGGCTGTCAAGATCAAAAAATATTATCTGGACAGGTTGATTATTGCGTTTGATCGTTTAGAAATTTATTCCGGTGACAAGATTGGCATTGTGGGACAAAACGGGGCAGGCAAAACCACCTTATTCAATATTTTAACTGGAGAAACAACGGTTGATGAGGGGACGGTCAGAAGGCATGGGGAAATTGCTTATCTTAAACAGCTTTCTGATGAAGAGTTTGAGAACGGTAAAATTCACGCAGAGACAATGCATGGGACAAAGCAAAAAATGCTCAAGGAATTGCGAGTGCAGGATAAAAGCCGTTCGGGTAAAGTGAGCGGGGGCGAACAGACCAGACTGAAAATTGTTGAGGCTTTAAGTCAAGACAAAGTAGTGCTTTTTGCTGATGAACCCACATCCAACCTTGATTTTCAGGGGATCAAATTGTTAAAGGAAAAGCTGAGTCAGGTCGAAACCTTGCTCCTGATCAGTCATGACCGTATGTTACTTGATGAATTATGTGCGAAAATTGTTGAGGTGCGGGATGGAAAACTAAAGGTCTACGAGGGGAATTTCGCCGCTTATCAAGCTCAAAAACAGGTAGAAGAAGAACAAGCGCGTTTCGAATTTGAGCAATATCTTGAGGAAAAACGCAAATTAGAGAACGCGGTAAAAGAAAGTTATGAGCGGGCCAAAAAGATGAAAAAAGCCCCCGCCCGCATGGGTAATTCCGAAGCCCGCCTGCATAAGGGAGCGGTGAAGGAGAGACAAAAAAAGCTGCACAAGTCGGTAAATATCCTGAAAACAAGGCTGGAGAAGCTTGATGTTAAGGAAAAACCGAAGAGTAATCCCCAGGTAAAGTATGATTTTTCTCTGACTGATCCACCGCGCAATAAAATAATTATTTCGTGCGAAGAATTAAACTTCAGTTATGATGCGGAAAACGAGATTTTTCGGCATGCCGGTTTTAAACTTTACAACGGAAGCAAAACAGCACTGGTCGGAGAAAACGGGGCCGGGAAAACCACGTTATTTAACCTGATTTATCGAGGCTTTAAGGAGATTAATATAGTTCCAAAAGCCAAGATAGGTTACTTTCATCAGAACTTTGAAAATCTTGATTATAACCGCACGATTCTGGAGAATGTCAGCGCCGACAGTGTGCAGGATGAAACGGTGCTGCGGACAATTTTGGCGAGATTACTTTTTTTGGGCGATGATGTCTATAAAAAAGTGGGGGTTCTGAGTGGCGGGGAAAGGATTAAGATATCCTTTGCCAAATTATTTGTTTCCCGGGCGAACGTTTTATTATTGGATGAACCGACAAATTATCTCGATCTTACCTCTCTTGCAGCATTGCAGAATATCCTTAGTGAATATGCGGGAACAGTATTGTTTGTTTCGCATGACCGTGCTTTTGTGGATGCGGTGGCGGACCGCTTGTTAATCTTGGAGAACAAACAAATTACGGAGTTTACGGGGAAATTGCATGTCTGGGAGGAAAGACGGCAAAAGGTTGCTGCTGCTGAGGAAGAAGTCAGTAAAATAGATGAAGCGGTTTTACGGATGAGGCTTAGTGAAATCATAGCCAAAATGTCCTTGCCGGGCGCGGACAAGGAGCTGTTGGAAGCAGAATATGATAAAACACTCGCCCAATTCAAAAAAAAGATTTAGCAAAGAGTAGAAAAATTTAATTTTCTACTGATGTGTTATAATTATTGTAAATATTAATAGAATATAGTATTATTTAAGCAGATTATTCCAAAGGAGGT
>CAZVLC010000257.1:0-2637 GCA_964627885.1 uncultured Peptococcaceae bacterium | reverse complement strand
TTCGTAAAACTCTGATTTTAAAGAGGATTTGCGTGCTTCATCTAGAAATATAATAGTATAAAAGAATTCTTATTGAAAATTTAAATAGCGGGGAAAAGGAGGAGTGAAAAATGTTAAGAAAAAAATTAGCAGTAGTTGGTTTGGCTGTACTGTTAATCATCGCTTTTTCCGCAACCGCTATGGCTATAGATACTAGTAGTCTTCAATTGAAAATGTCTAACGTGCTAAAAAATGTCTCGGTAAAGACTAATTATAAGATTTCTAATTTGTCCAACTCACTAAACAATAAAACTAGTAGTTTCGGAAGTTTCAAATTAAGCGTACCAAAATTTGGTTTCGGTACAGGTAGCTTGGGCTCCTTCTCCAAAAATAAGACCAGCGGCTCTTTCAGTAACAGTCTTAGTAATCTAGGCACATCTTTCGCTAAAAAATTGGGGGGAAGTAGTCTTGGTAAAACTACTTCCGGAGCAACAAGCTCACTTTATAAATCCTTTTCCACCAAAATTTCTGTTCCTAAAGTTACCACGCCAACCATTACGAAACCAACCACTAAGAAACCGTCTAGCGGCGGTGGGTGAGGCTCAAGTGGATGTTAATTAACTGACTCCGGCGGAGTCAGCACACCATTAAAAAGCAGGTGAAGTCATCTCCGACTTCACCTGCTTTCTTTTTACATTCATTCCTCATCATTCCGTTCTAAATATCCCCTACTGCCTGCAAATAGGCATCATAGGCCCGTCCCACCTGATCTGCGGCATGAGCATCCGAACCATAGACCAGAGGTATATTAAGGCTCTTCGCCACCTGCACGATCCGAAGGGAAGGATAGATTTCCCGGCAATAATTCTTAAATAACCCTGCGACATTCACATCTAAGCTATAACCATGTTCTTTCACATAGTAAAGCAACTCCAAAAGAACTGCCTTTGTTTTTTCACTCATGACCCCTTCCTGCTGAAAATAGTGCTGAAACTTATGACACAGCGTTAAGTGCCCAATCCTTTTCGGTTTATATTTTCCCAAATCGGTAGCCAAGGCTTCTTTTACCCCTTGAAAATAAGCGATCTGTACCTTTTCATAAGAACCATAGTAATCAAGTAAACCCTCCTTAAAATCGGAAGGATCCACGTCAACGCAACGGTAACCGCCGCAACCTTCAACGATATGTACAGAAAGAAGGGCATCCTCCAAATAAGCGCCATACTCCTTTAACATCATCCGCAAATAAGCAGTCTCAGACGGCAAAAAATCTATTTCCAGCCCTACTTTTAAATCAATCTGCTCACGATATTTTTTCTTTAACGCATACATTTCCCGGAAATATCCGTCCAGGTCATCATTGAGCATCCCCAGTTGCTGTATTGTTTCCTCCGCATAGGGAAAAGAAGGCCAAAAACTCGCCGGGAAAGGCAAATGCTCCGTAAAAGAATACATCGTAAAACCCTGCTCGATCGCTTTTCTGACGTATTCCTCCGCCAACTCCCCCGAAGCATGAAGACAATAATGGGTATGAGTATGTCCATCTCTTTTGATTTTTTTAGGCATGATCTTGACCCCTCCTTTCCCCTATTATAACGCATCAGTAGAAAATTTTTCGGTTGTAGAAAAATTTTCTTACCTCTTTGCCCCTAGATTTTGTTCACTTTTACTTCCGAGCGACCAATTACGGTTATTTTTGCCTGTCCGTCACCAATGGTTATTTCGCCTACCTGTTCGCGCTGATAATTGTCTTCCTTGGCTTTGACTACAGCACCTTCAGTAATCAGTACGGTTTCCTCATTGTGCTTTTTCACAACATTCCATTCGACATTTCCGCCTAATTGGTCAGGGGACAGTACAAAAGCTTTTATCCGGCAATTGCCCTCCTCAGGCACATTTAATTGCACCACGCCTTCTCCCTCAATAGCAAGCCGGTTGGTCAGACGATCAGTATTTACTTCTAAATAATTGTGGCTCTCCACTTCGATTTGCCGATCGCCGGGAAGAATGAGGGTGAAGTCATCAATCCGGGCATGATAATTATAGTCACTACCGGCAGCATTGGTATAATCAAAGGATAGATAAAGGGTATCCCCAATTTGACGATCGACCAGGGCCTGCCATGTGACAAGCTTTTCGGCTGTCTGCCGGCTATCTGCCACCACAAAGGCGTTCCCATAAGCAGCGACGACCTCCGTTGTTCCTGTTCGTAGATTCAGATCCAAACCGGAGGAATCCACCACTATTTTTTTTATCGATTTGTCCAAGGAAAGCGCCTGCGTAGGAATCGGCACTACAAAATGCTGGGCCGAAACTAATCTATGCAGATGTGCTACTACCCCTACCTGACTTAAAGAATAGATCGCTGTCCCGGTATTAAATTTTGCGACCGATACCGGGGAAGGGAGCGATATATTTGTAAAAATACTTCCTGGGCAATATTTTCGGCTTCATCTGTTTCTCCAACAAAATTTAGAATAACCGCAAACACATAAGCCTTATAAAGATTAACGATCTGCGCGAAGGCTTCCTGGTCTCCTTGGCTGGATCGCCAGACCAACTGTTGCAACTCAAGTGAATCCATAGCTCCCCTCCTTTCCTTCCCTCTATTTATATAGACGAAACATTTTTACAAAACCCTGCGTGTTTTCTGTTTCT
>CAZVLC010000256.1:0-2648 GCA_964627885.1 uncultured Peptococcaceae bacterium | reverse complement strand
CTGCTAAAAGGCCTTTTAATTGCACCGCCGCCCCGTCAGGATAATAATGAAGCGTCGAACTTACTTGTTGTAAGGCCTCGTATACCTTCGGCGATGGTCCCCAAAGACTTTCATTTGCCGATAACCTGGTAATTTTCTTCCCTATTTTCCGTTCCAACTGTTCGATGGTTAAGCCTGGGTCATATGGTGTTAATTTCTGAATACTCTTCAACATTAAAACAAAGCCTGCTCGTTTCTCTTTCATTGCTTGATTTGATAGCCACGATGATCAATCTCATATTTTTCCTGATACAATAGCTCTGAAATAGGTACAATCACGTAGCCTTCTGTTTTTAGATATTCTAATATGCTTACCAGGGCCTCCGGCGTGTGGGTTCCATCATTATGAAACAACACAATGGCCCCCGGATGGATTTTAGTAGTTACCCGTTGAAAAATTGCGTCAGCCGAAAGGTTTTTCCAATCTAAAGAGTCTACGCTCCATTGAATGGGTATTAAATCAAGCTGTTTAGCTGTATTAATTACTAAATTGTTGTAAGCCCCAAAAGGCGGACGAAAAAGCAACGATTTAGATCCGGTTAATTCGTGCACTAAATTGCTGTTTTCCTGCAATTCGTCTTTGATTTTTTGCTCCGGCAATTCGGTTAAATTAGGGTGGTTAGCGCTATGCAAGCCAATTTCGTGACCTTTTGCTTTAATTTCTCGTGCCAGGTCCGGATATTGGTTCATCCAGATGTTTGTAAGAAAAAAAGTAGTCTTTATTCCATGTTCATCGAGAATCTGCAGGATTTTAGGTGTCCGGGTACTTCCCCAGGTAGCATCAAAGGAGATAGCCACTTTTTTTTCCGTTGTATCGACCGCATAGATTGGTAAAAGTTTGTTCCCGGCAATCACACTAATAACTTCTTGGGCCGCTTCTTTTAGGGGTATAGGAAAAATAGAAATTGTCGCCATCAGAATTACTATTACCAAAAGAGCACGGGCTAATTTATATTTAGACAGATATAATATAGCGATAATAATCTCCCCCTTTTCCTTTTTAATAATTACTATTCAGAAAAGGGGGCAGTTATTAAAAATTTTAGCTTATAAGGTGTAGTTCGGAGATTCTTTAATAATTTGGATATCGTGCGGATGGCTTTCTCTCAAGCCGGCCGATGTTTGCCTAATAAAACGGGCTTTAGTTTTTAGTTCATTCAAATTCCTACAACCAGTGTAACCCATTCCTGCTCTTAATCCGCCGATTAATTGATAGATCGTATCAGCAACAGAACCTTTATAGGGGACACGGCCTTCGACACCTTCCGGTACCAGTTTTTGCATATTTTCCTGGAAGTAACGATCGGAAGAACCGTCTCTCATTGCCCCTAAAGAACCCATGCCCCGATATACTTTATAGCTTCTGCCCTGGTATATCTCCACTTCGCCCGGGCTTTCTTCAGTTCCGGCCAAAAGACTGCCAATCATCACAACACTAGCTCCGGCGGCCAATGATTTGGTAATATCACCGGAATATTTGATTCCTCCATCGGCAATAACGGGAATGCCCTGTTTAGCTGCTTCGTTGGCACATTCATAAATCGCAGTTAATTGCGGGACTCCAATACCTGCTACAACCCGTGTGGTACAGATCGAGCCAGGGCCGATTCCTACTTTAACGGCATTTGCACCGGCAACAATTAAGTCATGAGTTGCTTCGGCTGTAGCCACATTTCCGGCGATTATTTGCAGTTCGGGGTACAATTCCCGTATTTTTTCCACTGTTTGGAGAACCCCGAGAGAATGCCCATGGGCTGTATCAACCACAATTAAGTCTACTTTGGCCTCGACTAAAGCCGCAACACGGACAAACGTATCTTCGGTAACACCTACCGCCGCAGCCACAAGCAATCGGCTGTTTTCGTCTTTAGCCGAATTAGGATATTTAATCGCTTTCTCAATATCTTTGATCGTAATTAAGCCTTTTAAATTAAAATCCTCATCGACCAAAGGCAGTTTCTCAATTTTATATTTACTTAAGATCTCTTTCGCTTTTGCCATAGTTGTGTCTACCGGTCCTGTAACCAACTTATCCTTCGTCATTACATCGTCAATTTTTTGGGATAAATCAGTTTCAAACCGCATGTCCCGATTAGTAATAATCCCGACCAGCTTTGTACCTTCGGTAATCGGGATACCGGAAATATGATAACGTTCCATGATTTCCAAGGCTTCCCCGATTGTATGATTTTTACTTAAATAGACCGGATCAGTAATAATTCCGTGTTCCGAACGTTTAACCCGATCGACTTCCATTGCTTGTTTTTCAATGGACATATTCTTATGAATAACCCCAATTCCGCCTTCTCTGGCGATAGCCCTGCTCATACGAGATTCCGTAACCGTATCCATGCCGGCACTCATAATAGGAATATTTAACTTAATTTTTTGGGTAAGATTAGTACTAACATCAACTTCTCTGGGCAATACTTCTGAACGTGCCGGTACCAACAAAACATCCTCAAAAGTTAGTCCAACTTTAGAGAATTTATCTTCGAACAGACCGTTTTCATCCGAGTATTTGTTTTCTCTCACGATAGTCCCTCCTCTTATCAATATTTTTTCGGTTATATTATTGGCATTATAACATACTATGACCTTTTTGGGTT
>CAZVLC010000255.1:0-2650 GCA_964627885.1 uncultured Peptococcaceae bacterium | reverse complement strand
TTACATAGTATTTTTTATTTACCATATTATCCCAAAGCGAAATTACAGCACTTTGATAATCAATATTTCCGGTTTCTGCTGCAATATCTGACATAGCCGAATAGCTGTACACTGCTCTAACTGCATGTCCAACAGCCTCATACTGCTGTTGCACAGGCAAATGACTTTGATCATATTCCGATCCTTCATTCCGACAATCAAGCAGATATTTTGCCAAAGCTATATAGTCGTCACCCTGACCGTTTCCTTCCATATCATTTACAAAACGTCCAAAGCGAACCAATGCCTGTTCCATCTCCTGATGACCATCATACCACTCCATCTTTTCCGGACCGATATTATCAACCCAGCAATTAGCAAGTTTTATTGCGGCATCATATAATCTGGTATCCTCACCCTCTGTCAGCGTATAATGGTTGATGGCCGATTCAATAAAGTATCCGGCAACATAACCTTCGTGATTTGCTCTTGTTTCAGGAGCCCACCTGTCTTTCCAGCGTGATGTGTCTCGTAATGTATATGCTGTATGTAAATAACCATCCGGTTCCTGAGCTGCTAAAATTATTGGTATCCATTTCTCAATTGTATTTCTCATTAGCTCCTGAGCATCAATAATCTCCCTATCCCCCTCAGGATCAACCATCAGGGCTATACACATTGATTCAACTGTCTGATGAACCCATGCATTCGAAAATACGTAACCCAGATGAACACCATGTGGCTCACCCCGTAAAGCCATTGCAGCTTCAATAAAGTTATCGAGTCCTCCTTGCCCTCGCTCCAGGTCAGTTCTTTCTATCTGTTCAATGCAATGTGGTAACCAATTTACAATAATTGACTTAACACGGTCATTCCATAGAGGATTATCGATCTTGTATTTATAAGTATAAACTACATCAAGCCTTTCTTTTTCAGGTGGATCAACAACAGTGACTTTCAAAGAAGATGCATTATTCAATTTACCTGCCTGTGCAGTAAGAGTCAGTAGATATTCACCAGGCTTATTAAAAGTGGCTGTGGTAGTATCTCTTTTAGTATCTTCAAATCGAATCCTGCCAGGACCTTCACCACTCCATACACTTTTACTCAGAGGATCAATACTTTTTATGACTCCGTTAAGATAGGTTTTACCTCCTGAAACCACCATACGATCTACTCCTGCAGAAACAACAGGTGCTGTGGCAGGAGATTTATTTGACTTTAACACCTGCCACTCCAGCAATGGAGTGGGGAAACGCCATACAGAATCGATTTCCAATGCCATTCTGTTTGTAGTTATTTCATCAAATGTATAATGGTCAAAATTATCTTTTACATTTGCGCTTTCTGAAAGGTTAAACACATCCTTAAAATGTTCACCATCCCAATATTGGATATTAAAACTTACCGGGAGGTTAATAAGTCCATCATAATCATAAAGAAATAACGCAATTTCATCTATTGAAACAGGTTTTTCCCAAACATATTCATATCTTATAACAGATAAAGTCGAAGCTCTTTGATTATTTCCGATGTTGGAAAGTCTAATTCTGACAATCTCACTTACACTATCCGGAATCAACCCATCATTCAACTCATTTATTTCTATCACGCCACTCTGGCTAACCTGTAATGAATTTGCTAGAACTGCTACATTATCCTTTCCTGATTTTTCAATGTTACTGGTAACATATGAAGATAAGATCACCACCGTCAATAAGGATAGGAACGAAAGATATGTGTGTTTCCATTTTATCATTGCTTGATAGTTTATGAGAAGAAATAAATGAAACAAATTATTCTTTTTTATTCAATTTTCTGAACTAATACCACTATTATGAAATCTAAAAGTTTTCGATTGTAAACCTTAATGTAGATTTCTCTTTAAGCGATCTAATTTCATAATATCCTCTTTCGTTTTTCACTAATCCATTTTCAGTTGTGATCTTTTTTCCTTCAGGTATGTTTATGTCAAATTGAAAATTGCCAAAAAATTCAACAACAACTTCCCTGGTTAGAGGATTGTAATCAACTTGGTCGATTTCTCCTGTCACAGCTTTTATTTTCAAAGCTTCAGGAACAATGAAAATACTGCTTTTTCCAGCTGTAGTTACTTCAGTGCTTATCCAATCCCCTTTTTGTGTTAGGTTACCACTGAAAGCAAGCCATCCAAATTCGGGATGATTATAAATATATGTTGAAGAGTTTACAGCATATCCATAAAAACCACTGCCATAGTCACCTACATATCCGTCTATATCAAGTGTTGAAGGATACGAATGAAAAGCTGCGGGAGCAAATCCTTCTTTAGTAATATTTGACAAGGGTCCCATAGAACCGGCATGTCCTACACGTAATAAATAAAAATCATCCGTGTTATTTTCATATGCCGCCAAAACAGGTATTGCATTTAATCCGGAACCATAATGATGCAACTGTCTTTCTATTCTGGCAAGTTTTCCACCATATACGAAGTCCCAATATCTACGAGCACTGCCATTATAACCCCAGTGGGGTACCGTTGGCATATAAGCAAGTATGGCATTTAGAGTTTCATCTGCCTTATCATCATATCCAAAATATGATGTCCACATATAAACCTCTTCCTGTCCCGTGGAATCCCATGGCATTTCACTTCCAAACGGATATTCCAGTGAATTCCAGTGATCAG
>CAZVLC010000254.1:0-2661 GCA_964627885.1 uncultured Peptococcaceae bacterium | reverse complement strand
GCTTTGCTCCGACAACGGGCTTTATGAATATTTCAGAATGAGGAAAGCTTATGATCCTGTCCTGGAATTTGCGTATAACAACGAAATAGAGCCTGAGATTACCAGACAGCTGATGGAATTTGCCGGATACAAACTGAAAAAAGCGTATATTAATGCCTTGGGTGTCTTTACCGTTTATCAAGACAAAGACAGGCAAAAACCTTTAAAATTCAGGTCAAAAAAGGAACGCGAACTATTCGCTTTTCTGCTTGATGCCGGTAACCAGGGCGCTACCAAAGAACAAATCTATAACGCCATCTGGCAAGACTCGGAAGCCAATAATATCAAAAATCTGATCGCCGTAAACCTGACCTATTTAAAAAACGATCTTAAACGCGCAGGCTTAACTGAAGCAGTGCTCTGCCGGGAAAAACACTATTTTATCTCCCGGGCAGAAATTGAGTGTGATTATGACCTTTTTGAAAAAATATATGAAAAATTCAAGCGGCAAAAATCGAAAGAACTAGCCAAAAAGCTGCTAGCCCTTTATAAAGAGGAATACTTATCAGATTTCGAAGCGTTTTGGGCCATTGAAAAAAGAATCAGATACCGTGAAATATATGAAGAAGCCTCCGATTATTGTCTGAATTACTAGTCCTAATAACTAATCTAATAATTGTTCAATCTTAGTCGGCTTTTTACGAAGCTTTAGGACAAGCCCCTCCTGTAGCGCAACATTTTCAAAAAGAGAAACTACATATTCTGCTTTTTCTTTTATTGTGAGTTCTAAAGATGTGTTGTCGGCACCTCCTCCACAGCCGGGGCAATGCCCGCCAAGACGCATTGGGCATAGCCCGCAGTTAAGCCCACAAAGCGAAAAGGATAAATCCGTTCTGGTGAAGTCTTTCATGGCGAAACCTCCTAAATGTTTGGAATCTGCCAATCGATTTCATGTAACCCGTTTTCCCTTAAAAATTGATTAACTTTCGAAAAATGCTTACAACCAAAAAATCCCTTATGGGCTGACAAGGGACTGGGATGGGCAGACTTTAACACGAAATGCTTTGAATTTGTCAGATATTTGGCCTTTTCTTGGGCATTATTCCCCCAAAGCAGATACACCACAGGGGCATCTTTTTGGTTAAGAATCTGGATAATGGTATCCGTTAAGATTTCCCACCCTTTCTTGCGGTGAGAATTAGGCCGATTGGCTATCACCGTCAAGCTTGTGTTGAGAAGAAGTACACCCTGTTTGGCCCAGGGTACCAGATAGCCATTGTTGGGGATATAACAACCCAGGTCCTCGGATAATTCCTTGTACATATTGAGCAGAGACGGGGGAATCTGAACTCCTTGCTGAACAGAAAAAGCCAACCCATGGGCCTGTTTTTCTCCGTGGTAAGGATCCTGCCCTAAAATTACTACTTTAGTATCTTGGTATGACGTTAACTTCAAAGCTTCGAAAATCTTATATATGTCCGGGTAGATGGTTTTTGTCCTGTATTCGCTGATGAGAAATTGCCTCAGTTCTAAATAGTATGGCTTTTGAAATTCTTCCTGCAATAGTTCATCCCAGTCGTTATCCAGCTTGACCAATTTAATCCCGCCCTTTCTCTGTTACCTATCTTCCAATTCTTTTGTAATCAATGACGAAGCTATATAAAAAGCTTTAATCCTGCGTACAAGGAGTGTGTGCTGAGAAGTACCTTGTTTCAGTTTTGGCAGTACCTTCTCACACTTGCTAATCGTTGAAGCTATAGCCCGGAGCGCTTCTTTTAATTCCTCTTCAGTGTAATCATTCATAAAATTGCCTCCTGATACTTCTAATTTTCCTTGGAACAAAAGGTTTAATCCGGTAACTCCTTAGTTATCCAACAATATTCTGTTGTTTTTCATTACTTCGCCAGCAAACTTATTCTGTGGAGTATTATAACCTTACATTATTTATGTCTTCAACCGGAAGCCAATCGTCCATATTTCCATAATTACTCTTGTCAATCCCGAAGGATTCTATCGCCTCGATCTTTCCGACCTGAATTAAGACAAGATATCTTTTTCCTGCCCATCTTTTAAATTGCTTTGCTGTTAGTTGCAGTTTATCCTGATTCTTTTCCACTAAGGAGATCGACTCATCTTCCGATAGCTTATCTGAATTATAAACATCGGTCACATTACCTTTGGCCTTCACTTTACCTTCTCCGTCATTATTAATAAAGTAGAGCGTATCTCCAATATTCACCCGGCCATAAGGCAGCTTTCTACCTGTTGCTCCCCTGATAATCATGGTTTTCGTTCCTGCAAGCAGTGCTTCTAATTCCTTTTCTTTGGCATCCGTATAAACAACATGATCCATTTTTATCCCTCCAGCATTCAAAACGCTTTATTTATTAAATGAACCTATTTCGATCAGGTTCCCTTCCGGGTCAGAGATATAACATGTGCGTTGGCCCCAAGGCTCGGTAGTAGGTTCCATAACAGGGATTGCCCCTTTTGATACGACTTCTTGAAAGGTTGAATCAACCGCTTCATAGTTATCGACGCTTAAGGCAATTTCATAATGCCCGTTAATTCCATTCGCATATCCAAAGGTTCTGTTGGTCATCTTTTCAAAGTCTGTTCGACGATATAATAAAAACAAGGTTCCGTCCTTGACCAGATAAACATTCGATGCGTTTTCATCTT
>CAZVLC010000253.1:0-2661 GCA_964627885.1 uncultured Peptococcaceae bacterium | reverse complement strand
TCCCCCTGAAGTCAAACGAATCCACCATTTTTTTGGTTGGTTTTTTAAGAGTTTTTTAGGAGTTTTCAAGCGTTTTTGCATAATGAAATTTTATAAAATTTTGCTCAAAAAGTTGCGCGTTCGTTCATGCCGGGCCGCCTGAAAAATTTGGGCCGGCGTACCTTCTTCCAGAATACGTCCTTCATCCATAAAAAGCATGCGATCCCCCACCTCACGGGCAAAACCCATCTCATGGGTCACCACAACCATCGTCATCCCCTCACCGGCCAGGTCTTTCATCACATTCAAAACCTCACCCACCATTTCCGGATCCAATGCCGAAGTAGGTTCATCAAAAAGCATCACCCGCGGCTGCATGGCCAAAGCACGCGCAATCGCCACCCTCTGCTGCTGCCCCCCCGAAAGTGAATCCGGATAAGCAAAAGCTTTTTCGCTTAAACCGATTTTCTGCAACAAAACATTGGCTCTTTCCTCGGCTTCTTCCCTCGATAACCCTCGGACCTTCATCGGTGCCAGCACAATATTCTCTAAAGCCGTCTTGTGCGGGAACAGATTGAAGCGCTGAAATACCATCCCCACTTCGGCGCGAAGACTATTGATATCGGTGCGCGGATCGGTCACCGAAATATGATCAATTAAAATCTCCCCGGAGGTAGGCTTCTCCAAAAAGTTCAGGCAACGCAAAAAAGTGCTTTTGCCGGAGCCGGAAGGGCCGATCACTACCACAACTTCCTTTTCATTAACCGTAGTGGTAATCCCCTTCAAAACCTCTAACTGTCCAAAAACTTTTACCAAATCAGTCACGACGATCACTGACGGCCAACCTCCTTTCCAACATACTGACAAAGCGGGAAATACTCAGCGTCATTGCTAAATACATCAACAAAACGCCGGTATAGACCGGGAAAGGAGCAAATGTAACCGCAATAAACAGTTGCCCTTTGCGCGTTAATTCCTCGATGCCAATGACGGAGAGCAAGGAGGTATCCTTGAGCATGGCAATAAACTCATTCCCCAAAGGAGGAATAATCCGCTTAAAGGCTTGGGGCAACACCACATAACGCATCGTTTGCCAGCTGGTCATCCCCAACGACCGGGCGGCCTCTGTCTGTCCACGGTCAATCGACTGAATCCCGGCACGGACAATTTCCGCCACATAAGCGCCCGAGTTCAGACCGCAGGCCGTGATCCCAGCCACATAAACATTAATGGGAACCTGGTGCCCCAACAGTGCATTCAGCAAACTTGGGATTCCTAAATAGATGATAAAAATCTGCACTAACAACGGGGTTCCGCGGAGAAAATCCACATAAAACCCCGCGACAGTACGCAGCGACCTCTTCTGTGATAAACGAGCCAGCCCCACGAAGGCCCCGATTAACACACCCAGGGATACTGCCAAAGCGGTAATCCACATGGTGGTAAGTGCACCCGTTAAAAGATGCGGAACAGCCCGTACAAAAAGCTCCGAAAAATTAGCGATAACCAAGCACCCCCTCCGGCAGGGCTACCAACAAAAAGTTGTAACCTCTGATGATCCTGATTTTTTCTGTCTACGGGCGGCAAATCTCCGGAAGATCGTATTTCTCCAGCAGCTCGTCATATTTCCCGTTTTCTAAGACCTTCTGTAAACCGCTATTTAGTTTTTCCAGCAACTCCGTGTTGCCTTTCGCTACAGCAAATCCGTACTGTTCGCTGTTCATCGGCTCACCAACAATCTTGATATCATTATGCCCGCTCTCAATAAAGGCCTGGGTCACCTGTGCGTCATTAATCACGGCATCAACTGTTCCTTTGGTTAATTCAGCCATTAAAACATCTATCGTATCATAGGTCAACACCTTTGCCACGATACCTTGGTCCTTTAAATTATTCGCTTTCATCGCACCGGTGGTCCCGATCTGTACGGCCACCTTTGCTCCCTTTAAATCGGCCTCTGACTTAATGGTCTCATTGGATTTGGCCACAGCTAAAGCTAAACCGGCATTAAAATAAGGCGCGGTGAAATCCACCTGCTTACTTCTTTCTTCATCGATGGTCATCCCGGCAGCCACGATATCCAAAGAGCCGGATTGCACCGCCGGAATCAGCGCATCAAATCCCAACCCTTGTATTTCCACTTTGATCCCGCTTTCTTCGGCAATCGCCTTTACTAGGTCGATGTCAAACCCAATAATCTCGTCTGTATCCAAATCCTTGTACTCAAATGGTTGGAAAGTGGGTTCAGTCCCCACCTTATAGACCTTTTCTTCATCCGCAGCATTATTAGCGTTACCATTACCGCAGGCAGTCATCCCCAACAACAAACCAAGTATTAAGCAAACGGAACCAACCTTTCTCAATAACCCTTTCTTTTTCATCTTTCCCTTTCCTCCCTCATTAAAGTCCCAAATTAAAATACTGATAAACCTTATTATACCTTCCCCAGCAGTCAGAAACAAGAGGCAGCTTGTTATCTCTGTATAAATTGTGTAACAATTTAGTCCGCGGAAGAAATACAGTTTTTCGACTCTTTCTTATCCTTTTAGCCAGCTAAATTATACCCTTTTTTTCAGATAAAACTGTGGATAATGTGGATAACTCTGTTAATAACTCTTCTTACCCTGTTTTCCATTGTGGGTATTTTCCCGCTGAAAAAATAAAAAAAGATTTTTTTCAATT
>CAZVLC010000252.1:0-2689 GCA_964627885.1 uncultured Peptococcaceae bacterium | reverse complement strand
CAGGGTGCGTGCCTTATTGCGCCGCTATCGGGAGAATGAAGAGCAAATCTTATCTTTTGCTGATCTTCAAATAAACTTGGATACCTATCAAGTATGGCGGGGGGAACGGGAGATCAATTTAACCGCCAAAGAGTTTGAATTATTATCGTTATTCATGAAAAACCCGCGTCAAATCTTAACCAGAGAAAAAATCATGGATACTGTCTGGGGATATGACTATCAGGGCGAATCGAATGTTTTGGAAGTCTATATCGGCTATTTGCGCCAGACGCTTGAAGAAGCCGGGGAGAAAAGACTATTGCAAACAGTTCGAGGGATTGGTTATACCTTGAAAGAGTAGGTGAAATAATGGGCACAATGTCAATACGCTGGCGCTTAACAGTAAGGTTTACCGGCATCTTACTGGCGATTCTGCTGGTTTTGGGGAGCTTTGTCTATTTGTTGATGCAGTATTCCTTAATGAGTCAGTTGGAAAGGGAATTAGATGTCAAAGCCGATGAAGTGCTGAAATCCACGAAGGTAGTAAGTACGCTGCCATTTTTCCTAAGGCAGATAGTCCTTCCTGATGTAGAGGTTTTTGCGGCGCCGGATGTTTATTTACAGGTTGTAATTCAGGATGGGGAAATCGTCGCCCGTTCGCAAAACCTGGGAGCATATAGCCTACCCATTAATGCGGGTACCCTGGAGAAAGTATTTCAGGGCAAAAGCATGTTCAGTACTTTTAAGGTCGAGAACGAAGCTCTAAGAATGTTGGTCAAACCGATGATTTTCGAAGGAGAGATTATTGGCATTTTACAGATAGCACGCCCCTTGAGGTATGTGGCGCTTGCTTTAACACGTTTGCAAAGGATTTTATTTGTCGGCGGTTTTCTTTCCTTGCTTATTTCGCTGTTTTTAGGTTGGTTTATGTCCGGGCGAGCTTTAGCCCCAATAAGACATTTAACCAAAGAAGCAAAATCAATTGGGGACGAGCGAGATTTTCAACGAAGGGTTGAGTATGAAGGCCCGGCGGATGAATTAGGGGAACTGGCCCTTACTTTTAATCAGATGCTTGCGGGGCTCGAGGATGCATACAAGCGGTTAGCCGAGTCCCTATCTTTACAAAAACGTTTTGTGGCGGATGCCTCCCATGAATTGCGGACTCCGCTCACCTCTATTCAGGGAAATGTGGATTTTCTCCTGCAATTAGAGCAGAACGATGCGAAATTGCAAAAAGAGGCACTTTCCGATATTTCCTCGGAAACGAGGCGTTTAACTCGTTTGGTCAAGGAACTGTTGACTTTGGCGAAGGCGGATTCCGGCTTTAAATTAACCTTAACGGAAATGGAGTTAGCACCTGTACTGGAAGAAGTAGTGCGCCAGGCACGCTTCTTGGCAAAAGGACAGATCTTTTCAGCTTCGCTTGAAGCCGCAGAGGGCCTTACCCTGCGGGTTGATCCTGATTATTTTAAACAAATGCTTTATATTTTCATAGATAACGGATTTAAGTATACGCCGCCGGGAAAAAACTTTCTCTTTCAGGTAGAGCGGCAGGATACAGAGGTACTTTTTATTTTTCAAGATGAAGGACCGGGGATCCCGCAGCAAGACTTATCTCAGATTTTTGAACGTTTTTACCGCTCCGGAAGTTCGCGTACAGGGGAAGGCGCCGGTTTGGGGTTAGCAATTGCCAAATGGATTATTGAAGAACATGGTGGTAAAATAAGAGTGGAAAGTGAAGAGAATAGAGGGACTACTTTCATTATTTCTTTGGCTATTCTCAGATTATTTTAAGGTTTATCCTTTATAGTAATCATTAAGATAAAGTAATATCAATTTTCATGAGGAGGATGAAAAATGAGACACCTAAGAGTAAATAAGTTATTAGTATTTTATACTTTACTGATTTTTTTGGGCGGAGTACTTTGTGCGGGATTCTACCTTACGGTCAAAGGGTACGATGTTCCTTGGAGCATGAATAAACCGATGGAAGTAAATGCTGCAGACACGAATGACCAGGGACAAATAGTACCGGTCAGCATGAATGCGCTTATGGAATCGCAAACGATCGAAAAAATTGTTGAGCAAGCCGGTCCGGCGGTGGTCAAAATTGAAACTGTTACCAAAGTACAGAGCCGTTCCAATGATTTGTTTATGGATCCTTTTGATGATCCGTTTTTCCGTGAATTCTTCGGTGATAGTTTTCGGGTACAGCCGGAAACCAGGGAGAGTCAAGGGTTAGGGTCAGGTTTTATTATATCCAAGGACGGTTATATTTTGACGAATAATCATGTTATTGACGGAGCAACGGAGATTAAAGTATACCTGACCAGCCGTCAGGAACCATATGAAGCGAAAGTAATCGGTGCGGACGCTGAGTTGGATTTGGCTGTGATTAAGATTAGTGCCGGATCTAATTTACCGATGCTCAAGCTGGGAAATTCTAATGCGTCAAAAGTAGGAAACTGGGTTATCGCCATTGGGAACCCCTATGGGCTCGATCATACCGTGACAGTGGGGGTAATCAGTGCGAAAGGCAGACCTGTAGCGATTGAAGGGACGCAATTTAAAGATTTAATTCAGACCGATGCTTCCATTAACCCCGGAAACAGTGGAGGACCGCTCCTCAACCTCAAGGGAGAAGTGGTAGGGATCAATACGGCCATTAATGCCCAGGCGCAAGGAATTGGGTTTGCCATTCCCAGTTATT
>CAZVLC010000251.1:0-2690 GCA_964627885.1 uncultured Peptococcaceae bacterium | reverse complement strand
CAATGCCGAAAATCCCCATAAAAAAAAGGTAGATAATAAAGGGCAAAAGGTTAGTAATACCAAAAAGAACCGAATTATCAAGACCTAAAATCCTGGACAAAAAAGGCGAAAGTCCCACAAAGGCAAGATGTTTGCGCACCTGCGGAAAATACAATTTTTCCAAATCAAGAAAACCCGTGTATATTTCCCCAATGTTTGTCCCTGTATCCTTGTAATTAATATCAGGAGCAATTAGGAGATTCTGCCCTTGCCTCAACGCGATAATACTCCGTTTAAATGTTTGATAAATATCCTTCGAATTGCGGAAAACGGGAACCGCCCCGGCCCCTTGCATTATTTTCGTGATCGCAAAAGATAAAGGATAGGAGATAATTGCCGCAACAGCTTTGGGGAGCCCAAATCGTTCCGTAAAGGTGTATTGATAATATTGGCGGTAACAAGCAGCTCGCTCACAAAAAGCACTTAGTACCCATGGCCGTAACGGCCTGTCAAACCAAGCCAAAGTGATCACCGGTCCCAGCAGATTCTGATGATGAACAACATAAACAGCCGGCTCTACCAACGCTTGAGGATTTGGAGCGTAAACCCGATAACGCAGCGTAAAACACCGCACCAAAAAGCGACTAATCATAAATACTAAGCCATCATTGTGGCTGTCCTCCTTGCGGAAAACCCAACGCAACTGCAGTTGATAACTAATAAACCCTAAGAAAAAGTCAACGGCAAATTTTATGATAACTGCATTGATCGGCCATACTAGACTCAAGGAATAAACTATTCCAGAGGAGGTCAGCATCAGAAAGGACCATAAAAGATAGTAACGGCACGCCGAACAAGCCAGTGTTCCGGTTCCCGCAAAGAAAATTCGGCGATTTAAGGTAAAATTACAGGCAGAGGAAAACAAACGAGCAAGAAAAGTGCTGATGAAAATCCTGCCCGGCGCTGAAAGCCCGGCGATAATAAAACTGTTCAACGTAAAAAAAACAAGTAAATCCAACATACCGGATACAATAGTTGTCTTGGCATAATCAATAAGACCGGAAATAAGGCACCAAAAAACACGGAGCGAATCCGGAACCGTTTTATAATGTGAACCGGCATTATTATCAAAGTATAATGTTTTGATCGGGACCAAAGATAAACTAAGATTATGAAATTTCGCCTGGATCAGCATATTTATTTCATAATCATAGCGTTCTCCCTTCATTTCAATCATCCAGGTCAATTCACTGGCCGGTATTCCTCGCAGACCGGTTTGGGTGTCCTGTAAATAGTATCCGTAAAGTAACCAGAAAATCCGACTGGTGACCAAATTGCCCAGAAAACTGCGCTTAGGTATATTCCCCTCCTGAAAATTCCGCACACCCAAAATCAAAGAACTCCGCTCCAGGGCCAACTTCCGGCAAAGACAACAAATGTCTTCGGCCGTATGCTGCCCATCAGCGTCAGCCGTTACTACGCCATCCAAATCTGCACAATGTTCACAATAATACCGGAAAGCCGTTTTTAAAGCTCGGCCTTTGCCCAGATTCACCTGATGGGTTAGCACCGTACAATGTTCCACCTGTTCTAAAGATTGAAATATCCCGTTATACATTTTGTCACTGCCATCATTCACAACGATGACCCGAGGGACACCCTGCACTAATAGCGTTTTGACCAAGCTTACTAAGTTTGGAACGGGATTTAAAGCCGGTATAACCACCGCACTATTTATTTTGTTTAATTCATTGCTTTTTTCAGTATCAAGGCAGTTAACCACTTGCATTTCAGCCTTTCTGTCTTGGTTAAACTAACACCAAACCAGTTTTTCTAAAATATATTCGCCTTCTGCAAAGTTTATACTAGCCTTTTATCGCAGCAAATGAACTATTGATAATTGATTGTTAGAGACACAATTTCCGAATTACTGCCAATTCTTATGGGCGGGCCCCAGGTCCTGGCCCCGCTTGAAACTATCACCTGAAAATCATCCAATTTTAAATAACCATAATCAAGCAGAAATATTCTTTCGGTAAAAAGATTGATTGGAAAGAGTTGCCCATTATGGGTATGTCCGCAAAGAAGCAAATCAACCCCGGCTTCTTTTGCTTCCGCAATACTAAACGGCTGATGATCCAAGACAAGCACCGGCAGCTTCTCTGCTAAATCCTCCACCAGCTTAAATAACTCCTGGCGCTTTTGCCCACTGGTTCTTTCATAAGAAATATCTTCACGTCCGATTAAATAAAAGCTGTCGGCTATTTTGACGCTGCTATCTCTTAAGATCTTTACGCCGGCACGTTGAAAACGTTCCACTCGCTCTGCCGAATCACCTTTAAAATCATAATCGTGATTTCCCAGCGAAGCATAGATCCCATATTTACTCTTGATTTTTGGAAAATATCTCGCTAGCCCCTCCAGTTCACGAGGTCCTGTATCCCGATTGGCATCGATAATATCACCCGCAAGCAAAACAAGATCAGGGTTTAGTTGATTAATCGTCTCTACTAATTCTGCCATGCCACTATCCTCAAAATCACTAAGATGAAGATCTGTTAAAAAGGCAACATGTAGTTGTTCCAAAGAACCGGCCTGTTTAGGCATATTCACATTATATGCGGTAATCTTTAAAACCCTGCTGTTGATTGTTCCAAAAGCAAATAAAACTATTACTATACTGACAACTATTATACCCGCTAAGGGGTTTT
>CAZVLC010000250.1:0-2701 GCA_964627885.1 uncultured Peptococcaceae bacterium | reverse complement strand
AGTCCCCGGAATTGGCGTAAAAATCGATACCGAAGCATATTTTAACTTCATTCTCTTAATCCAATTATGTAAGCGGGCAAAATCTTCTTTGACCGCACCTATATCGATAATAAGTGGTTCCCCTTTTTAAAACATATCCCGTCAATCTCAGCGAGCTTGGATTCCTGGGCTTCAAAAGGCACTTCCAGTCTTAAAAGCTTTTGAAAGGGTTCAAGAGAACAAGTGTGAATGATAACATCAATAGCATCAATGAAAAACCGCTCATAATTAGCCTGGGCATGAACTCCGCCCACGATTACCTGTACAGAAGGATCATAATTTTTTACTCTTGCTGCATAATCCAGCATTAAAGCTTCCTGAGTGATATATCCCCCAATCACGACAATATCGGGGCGAAATGCCGACAAGACATTTTCCAGTTTTCTTTGATCGAAAAGAGCATCAAAGATCTCGCAATGCACTTTTTCCTCCAACGTAATAGTGTATAGGTACTCCAGAGCAAGCGGTTCCAGATTGATCACATCAACATTTGCGATAATATTCAAAGACTTGGGTCTAACCAATAATACATTCATCAAATAATTCCCCCATTAGCTTGTAATTCGCCCATTACTGCTCGTCTCCCATTATCCGCGCTTCTTCCATTATCCATTATCCGTTCGTCAGTATTTTCAGAAGGTATTGCCGGGTAATTTTAGATGCTCCCAAGGAGAGCTTCAAACTTTCCCAGAAACCATATTGCCTGATCATCTTCACAATGTTTCCTGGATGCATTGTCACCAGATAATAAACCTTCAAGATCTGCCAATAATAATTTCTAACGCTCATCCTGCTTGGTTTTACAACTAAGTGCGCTAAATCCCACTTCTCATACTCCTTGCGGGGGATTAGCAGTTGATCCTGATATTCCCCGAAAGGCTCAGTCCCCGGTAATGGAGTAAAGGGCTGCAGATTAATAAATTTAATCCCCAGTTTCTTAATCCAATGAGTCAGGTTAGCAAAATCCCTCTTATCCCAATCGATACCTAAAATAAAGGTACCATAGCATTCCACGTTATACTTTTTTAAAACAGCGATTGCCCGCTCATTAATCTGCACCGTACTCCTTTTGTTATATTTCAGCAACTCCTCTTCATTTCCGGATTCTAAGCCGACGATTACCGCCCGTAACCCCTGCTCGGCAAACGCTTTGACGACATCTTCATTAGTAGCAATAAAATCCGCCCGCCCATAGATAAGATACTTCTTTTTTATCCCGTATACTTCAAGGAGCCTGCAAAATTCCCACAACCGGGCTCTATCCACGAGAAAGTCATCATCAACAATATATACTTCCTCCTCCGGGATGCTCTTTAGTTCAGCTAAGATGTCCTCTAACTCGCGATAAAAGTATTTCCCATCCGTAATTTTGCGGCAGAAACAAAACTTACAATCATAAGGACACCCATAGGATGTCTTGATTAAGGCACAGGGATTATGAAACATATAATAATATTTACTACGGTATCTTTCCGTAAGAGTTCTGTCAGGATGAGGATACGTAAAGCTTGTCTCTTTAACACAGGCAAGATGGTTTTCCCAAACTCCGCTAATCCCCTCGGTAGGCAATCCCTTTTCGATGGCGGTGATAATTTCGCCAAAGGTTTTTAAGCCATTGGCCTTAATGATAAAGTCAATACTTGGCGACGCAAAATCCTCCGGTACCACCTCGGCATGGACTCCACCCACAATAACCAGGCAGGTCCGTTTAACCTTTTTTATCTCTGCCGCATATGCTTTTATCCTCTTAACATGGGCGATATAGCCGGTAATTCCCACTACATCGGGGTTATATTTTTGTATAAAATATGCTAGCGGTTTTTTTTCCAAAATCAGATCAACGATGAACACCTGATGCCCTAATTCTTTTGCATATGCACTTAAGTATTCCAACTCCAGGGGTTCACAGATCATGACCTCCTGAAGCCCGATTGTTTGCTTTGCCGGTTGTGGTCTTACTAGCAGAATTCTCATTAGTCAGCACCCTTTTTGAGTAAAAATAGGCAGATGGAAGGCATGTAGAACCTTTCTTTAATTCTGACGATATCTAATTGCGAAAATTTACTTTTAACCATGCTTAAAATATTTTTAACGGACAAATATTGGGCTTTACCGGTAGTAATCTTCACAAAAAACAGAACAATTTTGTCATAAAGATTATCCTCCGAGGCTTGTACCAGAAAGAGAAAGCCGTTTTCCCGCATTAATTGATGAAAAATAGCAATCGCCTTTGCTTTATCTTCACAATAAGGAAAGGAATGCGCACAAATAATCAAATCAAATCGTGCTTTGTTGGCCGTAAAATCATCAATACTACTGATGATATAGCGGGTGTTAGCATCATCTTGCTCCCTGCATTTCTCAACTATTTTTGCTGAAATATCCACACCTGTATATTCGATCTCAAATTCCGGGAAAGTCCTTTGCAACTCCCGTAATAATTGACCGGTTCCGCATCCCATATCAAGCAATTGATACTTTTGACCGACTTTTAAGATCGAAGTTAGCGCCTTGATAATTTCCCTGCGGCTTGGCCCGAGAGAATACTTCTGAACCCATAAGCGCTCGTATTTATCTGCCCAAAAATCCCATATCACTGAACTATTATGCATAGCTGCCTGCCCTCCACTGCGCAAAATTAAACCTTCCTATTAAGAACCTT
>CAZVLC010000249.1:0-2704 GCA_964627885.1 uncultured Peptococcaceae bacterium | reverse complement strand
ATAACACAAATATGGAATACTGATAAAACTATTTGGAGGTTTACAAATGGAGGAAATAATTAAAACGGCGATCTTAGGTTTAATTCAGGGTTTTACGGAGTTTTTACCCGTGAGTAGTAGCGGGCATCTCTTAGTGTTTAGAAAGATTTTTGGCCTAGCTGAAGCTGGGTTACTTTTGGATACAATGCTTCATTTGGGAACATTGGTGGCGGTAATCGCGGTTTTTTGGCGCGATATTTGGGAAATGATCAAAAAGCCTTTTAGTCACCTAACCTTGCTTATTGTGGTCGGGACAATTCCTACCGGAATTATTGGGTTGCTTTTTAAGGATACCTTTGAGAATTTAGCCCGGAGCGGAGTTACGGTCGGCTGGGAGTTTATTGCTACCGGTTTAATTCTTTGGTTTGCCGATAACCTTAAGGAGAGAGGTCTAAAGGATATTAACCGGATTACCTTTAAAGATTCATTGGTTGTAGGGACTTTACAGGGTATAGCGATCCTGCCGGCTATTTCCCGTTCCGGATTAACGATCGCCGGTTCTTTCTTTCAGGGCATTGAGAGAAAAACGGCCGCAAAGTTTTCTTTTTTGCTTTCCATTCCGGCGATTATGGGGGCGGTTGTCGTTCAAGGTAAAGATCTCTTTGGGGGTAACCTGGAGGGGATTGGCTTGTCCTCGTTGGTGGTTGGTACCCTAGTGGCAGCTGTTTGCGGCTATATTGCGGTGCGTTGGATGATGAGGATTATTCAACGAGGTTCCTTGAAAGGGTTCTCCATTTATGTTTGGCTTGTCGGAGCTGGAGTGTTGCTCGCCCAGTTGCTGGGGCGGTTCTAGGGCTAATGGCAGCAAGGGGAAGGAAGAAGGCCTCGACCATAATCAGCAGGTGCTAAACAAAAAGAATGTGTTGTGTCGGGATAGTATGGTACAATTAGGAAAAGGATTAGCTTCACAATGGAAATGGAACAAGGAGTTGTGAAAGTATGGACGAAGCCAAATTCTCCTTAGGTAATAAGGAAAACAAAATGCGTGGGCATTTGGTGTTTGCGGAGAAGGAAAGAGCCGAGAACAAAGGTCTTATTACAGCAATAAGCCAATATTGTATGGTGACCGGGTGGAATCATACATTGGAAGAAGCGGCTACTTGGGCCCAACAGGGTGGCGGCGAAGACCCGGATGTAATTTTGCTTAACAGCACCGTCTTTTTTTCTGGTATAGCTAAGCCTAACAAGCAGAAAACGAAGGAATTTTTGCGCCTAATAATGACAATTAAACAGTGTCGCCTAAAAAGCCGCATTATTCTGTTATTATCCGAAAACATGCTTATGGATCGTGAGTTAATTGTTAATTTACTCAAAATACAAATATATAATATTTGGTTTTTGGATTCCTTTGATGAGAATGATGTGCGTAATTTTATGCTGACAGACAGGAAGATGGAAGATGTGGAGCAGTATTTGGAGTGCAAGGAGAAAGAATGGGCCTATTATCGCAGTTTACAGGATGACGGCGCAACTTCTACAAAAAATCAGGCGAAGATCTTTAAACCTTATCATGTTCAATCCAATATTATTGCTTTTTGGTCGGAAAATGATCATTGCTTAAATTATGCTTTGGGGGTTCTCACCGGTTTAAATTTAGCGCGTCAGGGGTTTAAGGTTGCTTTGGTGGAAACGGTAAGTCCGGTGCCTTGTTTAGCGAGCTGTCTTTCTCTGGAACATCCTTATTATAATATGAGTCATGCTCTATCCATGTACGTTCAAGGAAATAACGACTTTATCAGGAACTGTCTTTATAATGCTGAAAAGTATCGGCAAGATCCTTATACAGTGAATCGTGAGGAAACGGAAGACTTATTGCATTTTTTCCCTGATACCCTTTATTTTTTGCCGGATGGGAAAAGAGAGGATAATGCGTCTCAGACAGTGATGCAGGAGCAATGGAAGGCATTCATTACGCAACTGGCGCGAATTATTATTTTTGAAAAGGGTTTTAATTTTCTGGTTTTTGTTTGTACGGGAAGGAATTCCTTTAATCAGGTAGTATTGGAGGAACTGGCCTATACAAGGTTTATTACCGTGGACTTGCTTCCGGCGAATGTTTTGTATGGAATTAATGAGCGGGGAAAAGGGGAGGGGCGGACTTTTATTGTTGGCTCAAGACAGGTAAGTAACATCAATAAGGAAATAAAAGCACTGGGAACTGAGCCTTTTCTTTACCCGCCGGATTGCTTTATTAATGACTTTTTACAATATGTCTATACACGGGACTATCGAAAGATTACCGGTGAAACCCATACTTTTGTGCGTACTCTGATGGAAGCGGTGGGGGTAAAAGTCGCATCCCCCGATATTGATAAAAAAAGCTTGACCGAATGGCTCCGCAATTGCCTAAAATAAGACAATACTTGTATTTTATGTAGTATTAAAGTAAAATGAAGAAGGTTAGGTCGATTTTGCAAAGGGGTTGCTCATGTGATACGTGTTTTCAGTAATTTATATAAGAATGTGAAAAAAGGGCCGATCCAAAGGGAGCTGGGGGACAGGCAGTTCACTGTTGCAGTCTGGACACCTGGAGGTTCAGACGGTTGTCCTATTGCCTTAGAGTTGGCTCATTTTTATGCCGAGGCTACGCAAGAAAAGGTAGTGATTGTTGAATTGCCTTGCCTGGGTATTCCTCGGTTGGCGCTTCATGTTGATTTGTATGATA
>CAZVLC010000248.1:0-2709 GCA_964627885.1 uncultured Peptococcaceae bacterium | reverse complement strand
TTTACAATTATTTGCCCATAAAAAAGGGGTTGGGAGCTCTCGTAACGGACGTGACAGTGAAGCACAGCGCCTTGGCGTGAAGCGTTTTGATGGTCAGTTGGTTACAGCGGGAAGTATCCTTGTAAGACAAAGAGGAACGAAGATCCATCCTGGCAACAATGTTGGACTGGGCAAAGATGATACTTTATTTTCTTTGATTGACGGATATGTAAAGTTTGAAAGAAAGAATAAAGAAAAGAAACAGGTTAGCGTATACAACGAAGCACTAATGTAGGAATCTATGTTGATGTTAGGCAATCTGTGTGCAATCCGGAAAGGGCAAAGAAAATCTGGTTTATGAGGAATGAAGTAAATCCCGGTATATGACCCGGGATTTTTTCTTACTTGCACTATTCTGTTTTATAGCACAAAGCTGGAATTAATTTTCGCAAAAGGATAATTAGTTCTTGTATATTGGCTACATACTTTTAGGGTGGGAAGTGTGAAGGTGTATCAAAGTTTATTAAGAAAAATGTTAGATGTGCAGAAGAATATGCGGCATGATATTATGAATGATATCCAAGTTATTTACGGTTATTTGCAACTAAACAATTCGGAAAAAGCGATGAATTACTCAAAACAGGCCGTAAAACGGATGCAACGGTACCAACAGCTGGGCAAAATTTCTTTACCTCTTCTCCAAAGCTTTTTAACCTGGTTTGTGTCCCAGTTCAATAATGATGCTGATCAGAATTTTTCTTTTATTTTAACCGGAGACTGGAGCGCTTGGCAGGCAGAAGATGAAGAACTGACCCAACTGCTCATGGAGTTACTTTGCTCGGTACAAGATGGGTTGTTGAATGATTCTATCAAGTGCAACTTCAGCTTTACTAACGAAGTACCTGGTTTTTCGTTGTTTTTTGAAGGGACGAAGGAACATTTGAAAAGCCTGCATAGTTTAAGTTATTCGACGGAAAAGCTTTTATGGGAGCGCAAAGAAATCGTTTCTGCAGGGTTGTTAATTACAATCAAAAAAAATGGGAATGTTAATAGATAAAGGGTTTGGTGAGCGAGCGTATGTTTTATGATTATGCAAAAATATATATAAAGGCCGGCGACGGGGGTAATGGGATGGTCTCCTTTCGCCGTGAAAAATATGTTCCTGAAGGAGGGCCTTCCGGGGGTGACGGTGGAAAGGGCGGCAGTGTTATCTTGGAGGCGGATGAGGGGTTACGCACACTGGTGGATTTTCGTTATAAACGACAGTTTAAAGCGGACCGAGGGGAAAACGGTAAACCCAAAAACATGCACGGAGCCAACAGCCCGGATCTCATTATTCCGGTACCGGTGGGAACAGTAGTAAAATTGGCCGATACGAAGGAAGTAATAGCGGATTTAGTTAGTCATGGGCAGCAGTTTGTGGCCGTCGTGGGAGGCCGGGGTGGAAAAGGAAATGCCCGTTTTGCCACTTCGGTGAACAGGATTCCGCGGATCGCGGAAAATGGCGACCCCGGGGAAGAAAAGTGGCTGGAGCTGGAATTAAAACTGTTAGCTGACGTGGGTCTGTTGGGATTCCCCAATGTGGGTAAATCAACGATTATTGCGCATGTTTCGGCGGCAAAACCGAAGATTGCCAATTACCATTTTACGACGATTGATCCGAATTTAGGGGTAGTGAGCCTCGAAGAAGGAAAAAGTTTTGTGTTGGTCGATATTCCCGGCTTAGTTGAAGGAGCCAGTGAAGGGGTTGGCCTTGGGCATCGGTTTCTGCGGCATGTGGAGCGGACTAGGCTTTTATTGCACGTGTTGGATATAGCCGGCTCAGAACAGCGAGATCCTGTAGCGGATTTTGTGGCGGTGAATCAGGAATTAGTCACCTACAATCCACAGTTAAAAGAACGCCCGCAAATAATCGCAGCTAATAAAATGGATTTACCCGGCGCAGAAGAAAACCTGGCGAAGTTACGCCAGGAGTTGGGAGACCAATATGAGATTTATCCTGTTTCTGCCGTGACCGGTGCAGGCTTAAGAGAATTAATGTTCCGGGCGGGAGAACTGCTGGAGACCTTGCCGGCCTTACCTCTTTATGATGAAGCCGAGGAGCAGGGGCTCAGAGTTGTCAAGGTTGAGGAAGAAGAGCCGTTCCAGGTAGATTTTCAGGATGGTGTTTGGGTAGTGACCGGTCCGGAGATTGAACGTTTAATTCGGAAAAGAGATCTTGCCAATGAGGCGAATATGGAGCGCTTTCTTTTAATTATCCGGAAAATTGGCGTTGAAAAAATGCTCCGGCAAAAAGGAGCAAAAAATGGTGATACGGTAAATATTAATGGCTGGGAATTTGAATTTATGGATTAAACTCAAATTCCCAGGTTAATCGTTGACGATTCAACGGCTGATTGTAATTGCCCCGGTTTCGCCGTCCCAATCTACGTTGGCCCCCAAAGACTCGCTGATAAAGCGCAACGGAACAAAGGTGCGGCCGGAGGAGAACAGGCGGGGGGGACAATCGATTTTGACGTTTTGACCATTAATTATCGCGACATCATGGTCAATGGATAAGATAATTGTTTGTCCGCTTTTGTTGATGATAATTTCTTTGCTCATCGGCAGCCATTGGACTTGTGCTCCTAAACTTTCTCCGATAAATCTGATTGGAAGCATGGTACGATTAGATTGGGGATGTAGATAAGGAACTACATCCAGAATGGTTGACTTGCCGTTAATATGGGC
>CAZVLC010000247.1:0-2712 GCA_964627885.1 uncultured Peptococcaceae bacterium | reverse complement strand
GCCAGGCAGGACTCGAACCTGCGGCAGACGCGGATTAGGAATCCGCCGCTCTATCCAACTGAGCTACGGGCGCACTCAAAAAAAACATAACTATTCATTTATCTGCAAATCAGTACAAAACGAGAGAAAAACGGCCACTCACCGATAATCACCGGCAGTTGACCGGATTTAGTTAATAAAATGGCGTGCCCGGCAGGATTCGAACCTGCGACCCTTTGATTCGTAGTCAAATACTCTATCCAGCTGAGCTACGGGCACATATTATAAAATTAGTTTAAAAAACTGGCGGAGAGAGAGGGATTCGAACCCTCGATACAGGTATCAGCCCGTATAATCGCTTAGCAGGCGATCGCCTTCAGCCGACTCGGCCATCTCTCCACACAAGCTGACTTTTTCTATTATACACAATAAAGTGTACTAAAGTCAAACCTTTATCACTGGAAAACTGTGCTTAGAAACTATGCTTACAAACAATAACTTATTTGTTGCTTATTATGGCGGAGGGGGTGGGATTCACTCCGGAAGCACAGCTTCCTTTCACGCCGGGGCGGGAAAATACTCCTCTTCGTCGTATTTTCTTTTTCCGCCCGTTCGAATCCTTTATCATAATCTTAAAAGTATTCGTTTATGGCGGAGGGGGTGGGATTCGAACCCACGGAAGCCTCACGACTTCAACGGTTTTCAAGACCGCCTCCTTCAACCGCTCGGACACCCCTCCACTGGTTTACTTTAATTGTCCTCATCAAAGCATGAGCTCTACAAGCAAAGCAGCAACATACAATATAACATTTTGGTGTACGGTTGTCAACGTGTAATCCTTTTCAAGCCTCCCATGTAAGGCCTTAATGCTTGCGGTATCGTAATGCTGCCATCTTCCTCCTGGTAATTTTCCAAGATTGCTGCGGTCGTTCGCCCAATGGCTAACCCAGAGCCATTCAGGGTGTGCACATATTCGGGTTTTCCGCCACCCGCAGGGCGGAACCTGATATTGGCCCGTCTGGCCTGAAAATCTTCAAAATTGCTGCAGGAAGAAATCTCCCGATATAATTCAAAGCTAGGCAGCCAAACCTCTAAATCATAAGTTTTTGCCGATGAAAAACCAATATCACCGGTGCTAAGACACATTACGCGATAGGGCAGCTCTAAACGCTGTAAGACCGTTTCGGCATTTGCCGTCAATTTTTCCAACTCCTCATAAGAATTAGAGGGATGGCTGAATTTAACCATTTCCACTTTATTAAACTGATGCTGCCGAATCAAGCCCCTGGTATCCCGGCCATGTGCACCGGCCTCCGCCCTGAAGCAAGGCGAATAGGCCACATGATAAATAGGGAGCAGTTCCTCCGGAAGAATCTCCTCACGATAAAGATTCGTTACCGGCACTTCCGCCGTTGGAATCAAGAAATAGTCCATATTTTCCAGATGAAACATATCTTCCGCAAACTTAGGTAACTGCCCTGTGCCGGTCATGCTATCCCGATTCACCATAAAAGGCGGAAGCAGTTCCACATAACCGTGCTCAGTAATATGCAGATCCAGCATAAAATTAAGTAATGCTCTTTCCAGCCGGGCCCCTAAGCCTTTATAAAAAGTAAATCTTGCCCCCGTGACCTTGGCGGCGCGTTCAAAATCGAGGACTTGTAAATCTTCGCCCAAATCCCAGTGCGCCTTTGGCTGAAATGCAAACTTGCGCGGCGTGCCCCATTTCCGCTCTTCCCTGTTTGCACTTTCATCCGGTCCAACCGGAAGCGATTCATGAGGAAGATTAGGGATCGCCAATATAATATCGTTTATTTCATCTTCAATGTTCCGGATTTCTTCATCGAGCGCTTTAATTTGTTGAGAAGTCTCCCTCATCTCTAAGACGAGTTCCTCGGCTTTCTGCCCCGCCTTCTTCAATCGCCCAACCTCTTCGGAAACAGTATTGCGTCTGTTTTTCTTTTGCTCCACTGTCACGATTTTCTGACGACGGATTTCATCTACGGCGATAAATTTATCAATTAGTTCTGTGCTGTTGTTCCTCTTAATTAAGCCTTCCTTCACCAGTTCAGGATTATTGCGGACAAATTTTAAATCCAGCAAAGCTGACCCCCCTCTCCAAATGTATGCTGCGATAATTATATACTAAAATGCGACGTAGTTGGCCGTATGAATACCGGAAATCTGTTTGATTTTCTCCATAACATCCGGATTTACCGCTTGATCAACCGTCAAGATCATCATTGCACCCCCGCCGGCCTCAGACCGATCTAACTGCATTCCGGCGATATTAACGCCATAGTCACCCAAGATCATCCCAATCTGTCCAACCATCTTGGGCCGGTCATTATGCGTAATAATGATATTATGCCCGGTTGGTTGTATATCAAGCGAATAGTCATCAATACTGAGGATCCGTAACTCGTTATTTTTAAAGACCGTACCGGCAATGGAATGTTCCCAATGGCTATTTCCTTTCAACGTTACACAAATCTGATTGGTATAATCCTCGGTTTGTGAGCTCTTGATTTCTTTAACCTTAATCCCTTTAGTTTTCGCCACTAACGGAGCATTGACATAATTCACGGCATCATGTAGATAAGGTCTCAACAAGCCCTTTAAAAGAGTATTCGTTAGGGAGCCAAACTCCAAATCGGCAATTTCACCAAGGTATTTAGCCCCAGTCATGGTAATCCCACCATACTATATCTCCTCTTTTTACTTTTATATCTC
>CAZVLC010000246.1:0-2718 GCA_964627885.1 uncultured Peptococcaceae bacterium | reverse complement strand
GCGAAGGATTGAAAACTGTTTTAATCGGGAAACCGAATGTAGGTAAATCGAGTCTTTTGAATACTATTCTGCAAGCAAAAAGAGCGATAGTTACGGATATTCCCGGTACGACCAGGGATACGATTGAGGAATATTATAATTTGGGGGGGATACCCCTTGTTTTAATTGATACGGCCGGGATTCGCCATACCGAGGATACAGTGGAAAAAATGGGGGTTGAAAAGACAAGGGATGTAAGCAAAGAGGCAGACCTTCTCTTATATCTGTTAGACCTTACGACAGGAATTACGGCAGAGGATGAGGAGTTTTTGCAGGAAATACCTCGGGAGCAAGTAATTATTCTGATTAATAAAGTAGATTTATGGCCGGATGAAGAAACCGAAAGAGCACGGAAAGAAGAGCTCAGGCAACGTTTGACTGGGTTTAGGGTGCTGTTTATTTCCGCAACAGAGAGAATTGGGATTAAAGATTTGGAAAAAGAAATAAAGGAGCTCTTTTTCACGCAGGGGTTGGAAATAAAGGATGAGGCTTTTTTAACAAATATCCGACATAAAAAAGCATTAGACACGGCTCTTGAAGCGGTGGAAAGTGCCAGACAGGGCGTGCTCGATGCGACACCGTCTGATTTTATCTCTATTGATTTACAGCATTCTTTAGCTTCCTTGGGGGAGATCACCGGGGATACGATTGACGATGAGATAATTCATCAGATTTTTGCACAGTTTTGTCTGGGAAAATAACGGGACACTGTGCAGCAAGTAAAGAGAAAGAGGCAAAGAAACATGAGTTATCAGGCTGGAAATTATGATTGCATCGTGATTGGCACCGGGCATGCCGGATGTGAGGCGGCCTTGGCGGCTGCTCGGCTGGGATGCAAAACCTTGATTTTAACTTTAAATATGGATAATATTGCTTTAATGCCCTGTAATCCTTCAATCGGCGGCCCCGCGAAGGGACATTTAGTACGGGAGATTGACGCTTTAGGCGGTGAAATGGGGCTGAATATTGATGCAACTTATCTGCAAATCAGGATGCTCAACACAGGGAAAGGGCCGGCTGTCTATGCTTTACGGGCGCAAGCCGACAAAAAAGCTTACCAACAGCGGATGACGTCCGTGATGCAGAGCCAGGAAAATCTTGAGGTGCGGCAGGCTTTAGTAGATAAGCTGTTGGTTGATGAAGACAAAAATGTGCGAGGAATCGAGACCGAAACCGGAGCTGTTTATGCAGCGCCCACGGTAATTTTGTGTACCGGGACGTATTTAAAAGGCGAAATTATTATTGGGGAAGTATCTTATCCAGGTGGGCCTAACGGTCAGAGAGCAGCGGTAAAACTAGTAGACAATTTGCGGGGCTTAGGCCTGCAATTAGGCCGTTTTAAAACAGGGACGCCGGCCCGCGTAAATAAGCGTTCGCTTGATTTGTCCCAAATGGTCATTCAGGAGGGGGATGACGACGCACCCTTTTTTTCCTTTATGACGGAGAAGGGGCGTGGCTTGAATATTCCTTGCTATCTCGGGTATACCAATGAACAAACTCATCAAGTAATCAGGGATAATTTACACAGATCACCATTGTATAGTGGGAAAATTACCGGAGTAGGGCCGCGCTATTGTCCTTCGATTGAAAGTAAGATCGTCATGTTTGCCGATAAAGATAAGCATCAGCTTTTTGTGGAGCCTGAAGGCTTGAATAGTATGGAAATGTATCTGCAAGGAGTATCCTCCAGTCTGCCGGAAGAGGTGCAGTGGAGTTTTTTGCGGACGATTAAAGGGATGGAAAATGTGGAGATGATGAGAACCGGTTATGCGATTGAGTATGACTATCTGATACCGAAGCAACTAAAGCCATCCTTGGAAGTGAAGAGTATCGGTGGCCTTTTCTGTGCCGGGCAGATTAACGGAACTTCGGGCTACGAGGAAGCGGCGGCGCAAGGATTAATTGCCGGTATTAATGCCGTTATGAAAATCAGACAGAAAGAGCCATTGATTTTAAAGAGATCGGAAGCATATATTGGCGTGTTAATTGATGATCTGGTCACGAAGGGCACCAATGAACCTTATCGCATGATGACCTCAAGGGCGGAGTACCGTCTTCTGCTACGGCAGGATAATGCTGATTTACGCTTGACGCAGAAGGGATGGGAAATCGGACTGGTTACGCCGGAAAGATACGCCAGGTTCATGGACAAAAAAAGCGCACTTGAAAACGCGTTAGCACAGCTGCGCGAGATTGTCGTTACTGCTTCTACGGAAAAGGTCACCGAAATGATGGAGGCCAAAGGAAGCACTGCCTTACGGCAAGGCATTACACTGTATGATCTTTTAAAGAGACAGGAAATAAATTATCGTGATTTGGTTGTTTATGGACTTGTTGCAGAGTTAGCGGAAGATGTTTGCGAGCAGATCGATATTCATATTAAATATGAAGGATATATTGCGAAACAAATGGGGCAGGTCGAAAGGTTTAATAAACTGGAGAATAAGCTCTTCCCGCCGGATATAGATTATGGGCTTATTCGTAATCTTTCCGCCGAGGCCATCCAAAAGTTAACGGAGATTAGACCGGTTTCCTTGGGACAGGCTTCCCGGATTTCCGGGGTTTCCCCTGCTGATATTTCTGTATTGTTAGTGTACCTTGAAAAAAAACGGCGAGGGGGAGAAATTGGCGAACCGCAGGAGCCGACGCTGCCGGGCCAACTGCACCAGCACGTACAAC
>CAZVLC010000245.1:0-2724 GCA_964627885.1 uncultured Peptococcaceae bacterium | reverse complement strand
CGGACCTGCAGCAGATATTGCGAAAACCGGAAGTGCATCTGCCGCCAATAGCAATAACACATCGCATTTGTCCGGTATGCAGAAAAGGAACCATGAGAACCGTAATGCTATTCTCTGGCAGGGCGCCGCCAACAGAAGAATTATGTTATTTTATTGCTGGATAGACGATGAACGAAGTAAGCCGAGCCATGTGTTAGCAGTTACTACGTATCCCTACGGGCACGTGCATCTTGTAGCCGTCTGAGCTAGGGCGTACTTTTGGCGAAAAAAGTAATGACACTAAAAGAACGACAAAACCGGATGCAAGAACTGGTGCTGCAATGGGAGACTAGCGGAAAAACGGTTACACAATTTGTAACGGAAAATAAAATTAATAAGAGCACTTTTTATTATTGGGTAAATAAGCTAAAAAAGAAAAATCAACCACAGGCACCGGATTCATTTGTTCAACTATGCCCGGAATCAACTGCCGCAGAAATGGTGGTGCGTTATCCCAATGGGGTGGAGATTTTTCTTCCGACAAATACACCTTCGCAGACTTTGATCCAATTAATCCGTTTATAAGCGATGTTTTCTATTCAAGGGGCGCGGTATTTTTTGTACAATGATTCCACCGACATGCGCAAAAGTTATAACGGATTGTGCGGATTGGTTACCAACGGGATGCAAAAGGATCCCATGAATGGGGATGTATATATCTTCGTGAACAGACCACGCAACCGTATAAAGTTATTACGCTGGGAAGAGGGCGGTTTTGTCCTTTTCTGTAAACGACTTGAACGAGGTACTTTTGCAGTGCCACAGCCCGGAAAAAATAGTGCTGCTAGCCTGATTTCCTACGCCGAACTGGTGATGTTAATTACTGGTATTACCATGAGAAATGCAACATTTAAACCCCGCTTTTTACCACATAATAATGTGAATAAATACCCTGTAAACACCCATTGTTCAATGGTTTAATGGGTGTATATTTGCCCCATGGCAAGCGAGAAAGAAATCACTATTTCAAGGGAAGAATACACAGCCCTTAAACAGCAAAATGAACGACTTCGTCAGGAGCTTGCCCAGCTCAAGCGTATGATTTTCGGCAGCAAGAGCGAACGTTTTATCTCTAATGAGGATCCCCATCAAGTAAGTCTTTTTGAGCAGGAGTATCAGCCGGAAGAAGAACCCAAGAAAGAGCAAAAGGTTGATGGTTATACCCGAGAAAAAAAGCCTAAAAAACAACCTTTGCGCAGTGAACTTCCAGCTCACCTTCCCAGAAGAGAGGAGACTATCGAGCCAAAAAATATTCCCGCAGGAGCAAAACGTATTGGTGAGACGGTAACAGAAGTATTAGAATATCATCCCTCTTCTCTTTATGTGCGTCGTATTGTTCGTCCTAAGTATATTATTGACTCTACGGATGAGAAAACAAACATTATTATCGGCGCTTTGCCTCCATTTCCAATTCCAAAAGGGAATGCCGGTTCTTCATTGCTTGCCTTTCTGATTGTATGTAAATTTGTCGATCATTTGCCTTTTTATCGTATCCGTAAAATATTAAAACGGCTCGATTTTGAAGTTTCGGAGTCGACACTCAACGGATGGTTTGTTTTGGCATGTAATATATTAGAGCCTTTGTATGTTACACTCCGCAATGAGGTCTTGAAAAGTAATTATCTGCAGGCAGATGAAACTCCCATGCCGGTGTTAACAAAAGATAAGCCGGGTTCTACACACAAAGGATACCAGTGGGTCTATCACGATCCTTCCCGCAGACTGGTGCTTTTTGATTACAGAAAATCCCGCGGACGAGAAGGGCCGAATGAGATATTAGAAAATTTTGAAGGTCACCTGCAAACAGATGGCTATGTCGGATACAATAAATTAAAAAATGGGGATAAAATAACACTTATGGCCTGTATGGCTCATGCACGCAGGTATTTTGATAAGGCGCTTGACAACGACAAAGCACGTGCGCAGTGGATGTTGACGGAAATGCAAAAGCTCTATGCTATTGAACGTTCGGCAAAAGAAAAAGGACTGACTATAGAGCAATTATACGATTTACGTCAGCAAGAAGCAAAACCCATTCTTGACGGAATGAAAAAGTGGATGGATGAACAGATTATGCTGGTGGCGCCCAATAGTTCTATTGGAAAGGCTATCTCATACACGTTAAATCTGTGGGATCGCCTGATGCGATATATTGACAATGGTGCATTTTGTATCGATAACAACAGAATCGAAAACTCTATTCGCCCGGTAGCGCTGGGACGTAAAAATTATCTCTTTGCAGGATCTCATGAAGCCGCGCAGCGTGCTGCTATGATGTACTCTTTTATGGCTTGTTGTAAATTCCACGACCTAGAGCCCTTCCAATGGCTTAACCAAACCCTCGCCATTATCTCCGATCAGGATCCAAAAAAATTACACGAACTTATCCCCGGATTCAAACCCCTACAATAATTTTTTTACCCTGCAATATGTAGTTTACCGGAGGGATACAGTATATAGCGGTTTGACACTTTTGATTTTACCATAAATAAATCAACACGGATTCATTCTTATATTGATAATTGCATATGTCAAGTATGAAAATTAAACTCTATATAGTTCATCCTGACAGTCATTTTTCTGATGACCTTAAATCATATGAACTAATAATTGAAGGTAAAACTATTATTTACATTTCATATCCTGATTACAGTAATTGCGAATTTCCATACGATGGATACATTG
>CAZVLC010000244.1:0-2727 GCA_964627885.1 uncultured Peptococcaceae bacterium | reverse complement strand
CGGTCATTTCAAAAACGCCGATTTCGTTGGCGGGACCGAAACGGTTTTTAACGGCGCGTAAAATACGGAAAGAATGGCCGCGCTCGCCCTCGAAATACAAAACCGTATCAACCATATGTTCCAAAACCCGTGGCCCGGCGATACTTCCTTCCTTCGTTACATGCCCCACAATAATTATCGGGATGTTCAATCCTTTCGCTAACGACGTTAAACGAGCCGTAGCCTCTTTGATTTGTCCAATGCTTCCCGGTGTTGAGGCTAACTCATTGCAAAATACAGTCTGAACGGAGTCAACAATAACCAACTCCGGCTCAACTTTTTTGATTTCCTGCTCAATTCGTTCTAAATCTGTTTCCGGCCAGATGAACATTTTGGCGGACTGCAGTTCCAGACGCGAAGCTCTCATCTTAATTTGCTGGGCAGACTCCTCGCCGGAAATATATAAGACCTTCTTGAGCCTTCCCGCTGCATAAGCCCCTGCTTGTAAAAGGAGCGTGGACTTGCCTATGCCCGGATCACCGGCTAATAAGGCAATTGTCCCTAAAACAAGTCCCCCTCCCAAGACCCGATTGAGTTCCGACATTCCTAAATCCAATCGTTCTACAGCGACATTATCGATCTCTGCCAGCGTTTGTGGTTCGACACAGTTGCGGTCGGAAATCCGTTTGTCCTGATGCTTCCCTGTTGAATCATCAATCACCACTTCTTCAATCAGAGTATTCCATTCCCCGCATTCGGGACATTTTCCAAGCCACCCCAGTGTTTCATAACCACACTGCTGGCATATAAATTTACTTCTTTGCTTCATTATCTTCTCTTCCCCTCCACCCCAACCACTGTTTTCTCTTTCTTTTCGCCTATTCCTCCTTCTTTTTTGCTTTACAAAACAATGGCACGTACGATGATTTTGCCTTCTTCCGCATCAACAACAACCTTATCACCTTTCTTAAAGGTCTCCCGTAACAATTCTTCCGATAAGCGATCCTCCAGTAATTGCTGTAAAGCTCTCCTTAACGGCCTTGCCCCAAAAGCCGGCTTATATCCTTCCTTGATAATAACGTCTTTGACCGGCTCCCTTACTTCAACCTCTACCTCTTGCTGGGCTAAACGCTTCACTAAACTATTAATCATCAAGGTAACGATTTCCTTCAACTGATCATTGTTTAAGGAGTGGAACACAATAATTTCGTCAAGCCGGTTTAAAAACTCCGGCTTAAAAGCCTTTTTAACCTCTTCCATGATTTTGTTCTTCATCTTTTCATAATCATCTTTTTCGCTCTCTCTAGTTACAAAACCAACGGTCGCATCTTTGCGAATCATACTGGCTCCCAGATTGGAAGTCATGATAATGACTGTATTCCGGAAGTTTACCGTGCGTCCTTTCGAATCAGTCAGCCGTCCATCCTCCATCACCTGTAACAACGTATTGAAGACATCGGCATGCGCTTTTTCAATTTCATCCAGCAAAATGACCGAATATGGCTTCCGCCGTACAGCTTCCGTAAGCTGACCCCCTTCATCATGGCCCACATAACCGGGAGGTGCGCCAATCAAACGGGACACCGTATGCTTCTCCATATATTCCGACATATCCAGGCGAATAATGGCATCTTCATCCCCGAAAAGGACTTCCGCCAAGGCCTTCGCTAATTCCGTTTTTCCGACTCCGGTCGGTCCCGCGAAGATAAAGGAGCCAATGGGCCTCTGCGGATCTTTTAAACCGGCACTGGCTCTTCTGATGGCGCGGGAAATCGCTTTAATGGCCTCATCTTGTCCAACGACCCGCCGATGTAATATTTCCTCCATGTTTAACAGCCGCTCTGACTCTTCTTTTGCAAGTTGACTAACCGGTACTCCGGTCCAACTGGAAACCACCTGGGCCACTTCTTCCTCCGTAACATTTTGCTTGTTCTTCATCTTCTCCTGATCCCATTTGCTTTTGTACGTCTCCAACTCTTTCTTGAGCTTCTGTTCCTCATCACGTAATTCAGCTGCCTTTTCGTACTCTTGACTGATAATGGCGGCTTCCTTTTCTTTGTTCAGCCCTTCAATCCTTTTCTCCATTTCCTGAATCTCTGGAGGAGAAATAAAACCTTGCAGCCTCACCTTCGAAGCGGCCTCATCCACCACATCAATGGCCTTATCCGGTAGAAAACGGTCGGTAATATAACGATCCGATAAATCAACCGCGGCTTTTAAAGCCTTATCGGTTATTTTCACTCGGTGATGCGCTTCATACAAATCGCGCACCCCTTTTAATACCTCATAAGTTTCTTCCTTCGACGGTTCCTCCACCATAATCGGCTGGAAGCGGCGTTCTAAAGCGGCATCCTTTTCGATATGTTTACGGTATTCATCGATCGTAGTAGCCCCAATCACTTGAATCTCGCCTCTGGCTAAGGCCGGTTTCATAATATTAGCGGCGTCAATCGCGCCCTCAGCCGCGCCGGCGCCAACTAACGTGTGCATTTCATCGATAAAAAGAATAATCTTGCCACTGTTGCGCAGCTCATCCATAACCTTTTTAAGGCGTTCTTCAAAATCCCCACGATATTTTGAGCCAGCCACTAAAGACGCCATATCTAAAGCAACTACCCGTTTCCCTTTGATTGTTTCCGGCACATCACCCTTCACAATATGCTCAGCTAAGCCTTCGACAATAGCCGTTTTCCCTACTCCGGGATCGCCGATCAAAACCGGGTTATTCTTGGTCCTTCTGCTGAGAAC
>CAZVLC010000243.1:0-2751 GCA_964627885.1 uncultured Peptococcaceae bacterium | reverse complement strand
CAATTCCTGCGGGATTATTCTGGTGACGGGACCTACCGGTAGTGGTAAATCAAGTACACTTTATACTATTTTGACTGAGCTAAACAAAGTAAACCGGAACATTATTACGGTGGAAGATCCGATTGAGTATCGGATGGTAGGGGTTAATCAGGTTCAGGTTAACCATAAAGCCGGTTTGGATTTTGCCAGTGGTCTTCGTTCCATTTTAAGACAGGACCCGGACATTATCATGGTCGGGGAAATCAGAGACTCGGAAACAGTGCAAATTGCGGTTAGAGCAGCTATCACAGGCCATTTGGTGTTGAGCACTATTCATACTAATGATACGGCATCAACGATCTCTCGTTTAGAGGATATGGGGGTAGAACCGTATTTGATTTCCAGTTCGATTGTAGGAATTATTGCGCAAAGACTTGTTAAAAAAATCTGTCCGGATTGTAAAACGGAATACCATCCCAATGAATTTGAAAGGACTTCACTTGGTCTGGCAAAAGATGATATCGCTTATAAGGGTAAAGGTTGCGCCAATTGTAATAACACAGGTTATAAGGGGAGAACCGCTATTGCGGAAATTATGGATATAAGTTTTGAAATAAAGAAGATGATTAACGAAAAGAGAAGTACTGAAGATATTAAGGTTGCTGCGGCCCAAAAAGGGATGATTACTTTGCAGGATAGTTGCAGAAAGCTGGTATTAGAAGGGGTCACTACTGTGGATGAATATTTCCGTAATGCATATGTTGTTGAATAGGAGAGAGGACTATGCCAACTTACAATTATGTTGCAATTAACAGCGCGGGCAAAACAATCAAGGAATCCTTTGATGCGAAAAGCCGAGACGAAGTGATCGAAAAGATCAAAAGAGAGAACCTTTTCTTAGTCGAAATAAACGAAGTGGTCAGTAAAGATATAAAAACGCCTTTTTCGATGACAAAAGTTAAAATAATGGATATTGCTCTTTTTTGCCGACAAATCTCTACTTTACTTAACGCCGGCATTCCTTTAGCCGATAGCTTAGATATAACCAGCAAACAGATGAGTAATAAAAATCTAAAAAAAATAATTGCCGTAATATCCAGTGATGTACAAAAAGGGTTTCCTTTTTCCGAAGCAATGAAAAAGCAGGGCGTTTTTCCGGATTTATTGGTACATATGGTAGCGGCCGGAGAAGTCAGTGGCACTGTCGATGTAGTTATGACACGGATGGCCATGAATTATGAGAAGGATAGCGCAATTCAGCGTAAAGTAAAAGGAGCGATGGTTTATCCGGTAATTCTTGCTATTGTTGCCGTTGTTGCCGTATTGTTCATTATTACGAGTATTCTCCCAAAATTTACTGAGATGTTTGAAAGCAGTGGGGCTCAATTACCGGCATTAACCAAGATGTTGATTCAGGTCAGTGAGATCATGAGGGCATACTGGTTTATATTTTTAGGGATTTTAGCTGCGATGGTGTACGGTATAATCTTTTTTGCCAGGACGACCCTGGGAAAAAACCTGATTGACATGTTGAAGTTGCGCATTCCTGTCGTGGGGATTTTAACAACAAAAGTCATTACAGTAAGGTTTGCGAGAATGATGGCTAGCCTCTTAACAAGTGGGATTCCTTTAATACAAGCTTTTGAATATGTTGCTGTCGTAGTTGACAATGAGATTGTCAAGGGAAAAATCTTGAAGGCTAAGGATGAAATTAGTAAAGGATCTGATTTGACCGATGCGATTCGCCGCATGGAAGTGTTCGAACCTATGGTGATTAATATGGTGAAAATTGGCGAGGAATCAGGTAAACTTGATGCAATTATGGATAATACAGCGGAAATTTATGATGACGAAGTTGCAACAGCGGTGCAAAGTTTAACTACTCTGGTGGAGCCTCTAATGATTGTGTTTATGGCGGGCATAATTGGTTTTATCGTTATAGCAATGGTATCGCCAATGTTTGATATGGCATCCACTGTGAGTAATTAGATATGAGATTTTTGAGAAGGAGGTGATATTTTCTTTTATTCGCGTAATGGTTTTAGAGTGGTTTTAGAAGGTTAATAAATATTATGATGGTAAGAGGAGGTAAAAAGAAATGCTTAATAAAATGAGAAAAGTATTAAAAAGCGAGAAAGGTTTTACTCTTATCGAACTTATTACCGTAATTGTAATTTTAGGTGTAATTTTAGGTATCGGGCTTCCCAAGTATGCTAAGATGCAAGCACAATCTGAATATGACTCAGATGTTACTACTTTGCGGAATATTGAAAAAGCTGCTGAATTTTATTATGCTACCCATATTGGTTCAGGTACATCAGTTAAATTCTCAAATATTACCAGTGATGGGTTGTTTGACGCAAATACTGTACTGAAAAGAGTCAGGGATACTACTAGTTCGGCATCACTACGTAATGCGGCCAAAACACCAATAAGTGGAGATAGTGCAATAACGATTAATGCGGATACAGGTACTGCTTCATTTACAGATACGACGCCAGCAGATGGGATAAATGATTGGATGAATACTCTTATTGGTGTAAGGCCCAATTAACTTCATGATGTAAATACCGAGGAGATGTCTTATCTCCTCGGTATTCCCTTCTTAGTTTAAGACTTTTATCTTCAGAGATTATCGGAGGAATGAAGATGCTAAATAAAGATAAATTAGCTTTTGATATAGGTACATATAGTACAACGATAGTTGTCGGAAGTGGTTCTAACAATAAGATCGTAATTAAGGATGCGTTTTCATTTAAAAACCCGGACGGA
>CAZVLC010000242.1:0-2759 GCA_964627885.1 uncultured Peptococcaceae bacterium | reverse complement strand
ACAATTGCCGAGGGCGAGCAGGCTTTAATTGATCTAAAAGGTAAAGTGCTCAAAAAATATAGCTTTGCCCAGGTTGGAGGGATTACGGAAGGGTTGATTAAATATGCGGATAAGGACATCCAAAAATGGGGCTTTGTCTCATTAGACGGGAATGAAGTTATTGCTCCGGCTTTTGTTTACGCTGATGACTTTATTGAAGGTAAAGCCATAGTGTGGGTGGATTACCGTGATTTCGGACTAATTAATCAGGCAGGGAAGTTTGTTCTTGAGCCGAAATACACCAATATAGAAACTTTGGGTGCGGGAAAATATGCTGTCTGTCAGGGCGATCTGTTTAATTCTTTCTATACCTCAAAGGCCATTTTTAATCAGGAAGGGAAGCAACTAACCGATTTTTTATTCTATGACCCCGGTCAGTATCAAAACGGTTATGTGTCGGTTTGCGATGGTAAGCAGACTTATTTCCTGGATGAAGACGGACAAGCAGTTCAAGATTTACCGCGCGTTGCCGAGCTTGGCCGGTTGGAGATGGATGGAGATTTATTCAAGGCGCAGTTTGGCAAGCATATCCGGTATTATGCGAAGGACGGAATACTGCTTTGGGCGCCAGAGGTGACTTATCAACTCGGAAATTTACAGTTCAAAGAAGAAAAATATCAACCTTGCTGGGGCATTCTTTGTTACTATCCGCAAATAGAAGGATTACAGAATGTCGTACTGCAGTCAAGCATCAATAAAAGTATTAAGGAAGCTGTAAAGGAAAACAATACCGTGGAAGAATCGGAGGAGGATGGCAGCTTCCCGCTGGAAATTAACGAGGATTTTACCCTGAATCGATATGGTGACTTATTGGTAGTTAAATATGATGCTTATCTCTATCCGGTTGGCGCCGCTCACGGTACCGATAGAACCAGATGTGAGCATTTCAATGTAAAGGATGGTACCGGCTATCAGTTGAGTGCTTTGTTCCAGAAGGAGACGCCAGTCATGGAAAGAATCACCGCAATTATTAATCAGCAAATTGTGGAGCGGAAGGCGGCAGAGGACATGATGCTTGATATGGAGTCATTTGCCGGTTTCACCGAAGAACCCGCTTATGAACTAACCCAGGAAGAGTTGAAGGTGTATTTACCATATTACGAGGTGGGAGCCCCTGCCGCCGCCGGATTAGTTGATTTTCTCATTCCGTATCGCGAGCTGGTCGACATTATTGACACGAAAGGGGAATTGTGGCAGGCGTTTCACTAGCCTATATATTAACAAGTATTATGCCGGCAGATTCATTGCCGGCTTTTGCTGTTGCTCCTCGTTAAGTTTACATTTTTGCTCCGGCGCGGATATGTATATTATAGAAAAATAAAACCATCCCCGGGGGGATGAATGGGAGGATGAAGAAAATGAACAGAAAACAATTGAGGAGTTTAACGCCGGAAGCCGCTTGGAAGTTTTTTATCGCAGAAGGGGAAACCGTGGAAGGATTTATTTCGGAATTTGTCGATGACGGTTATGAGATGACTGATATCAAAACAATGGTCAGGATTGTTGCAAGTGAGACGCCAATGACCTTAGATCATCCATTATTGCAAGAAGATATTGATTTTTTGGAAGCTTCGTTCGAAAAATACATGAGGGATCACATTGAAAAAATCGGCGGCTTTGCCAACTTAAAACTAATGACCCATGAAGAATTAATGCAAAGATGGGACGATGGGGTAACCGATATGTTTTATGCAATGGAGAAAAGAGGATATAAGATCCAGAACCCTAGAATTAAGCAAATGGTGGAGGAGAAGTATCATCGGTAAGTTGTGATAGGTGGCGTGTACTTATTTTAATGACCATTTTATAGTTTTTACAGTTTTAGTAGAACGTTTTTTGGAAAACGTTGAAATCATTACTATATTTCTATAAAATGGTAGAGGTTAGTAATTTTTAGGAAGGGAATCTATCATGAAGAAAACCGCAAGATTATTACTGCTTGTATTTACTTTGACAATAATAGGAACGACAGGAGTTTTGGGTGTATTACCTGGGTATGAAGATTCTATTTCTTACGAGAAAATAGCTGATTATACCTTGGAGTTTCTACACTATGATGGTTCTGGGGGAACAGGCACTTTTAGTATATATGATGATCCAGATTTAACAGTGGATCAAGCGATAGAGAAGGTCCTAAAATGTGCCTGGACTACAAACCAAACACACGTGCGGCGTATTACCCATGTAAACGGTGTTTCTATTGAAAATACTAAATGGGCAAAATATGGTGGGGTAATTCAGCATGTGGGAGGAAACTATCAGTTTTCGGATGATCCAGTACAACCTACTCCAGTTGCTACAGAGGTAACAGTTTTTATTAATGGTAAACAAGTGGAGTTTCCCGATCAAAAGGCGATAATCATTCAAGGACGAACTATGGTACCGATCCGTGCGGTATTTGAGCACCCGGATGTACAAGCGGAAGTAAAATGGAATGAGGAAGAACGCACCGTAACCGCTACAGACCGTTCTGGCAAAACAATTGTTTTTCGCATTGGGGAAAACAACTATCGGGTTAAAGCAGGCTTAAGTGAAGAATTAAAATACTCAGATGTTGCGCCGGTCATTGAAAACAGCCGAACTCTTTTACCTTTACGGGCTTTATCAGAATCCCTCAATTTTCAAGTTGACTGGGTTGAGGATGAAAGGAAAGTTGTGATAAAAGAGAAAACCGGCAACAAGCGTAAATTATTGTCACCGGAGGAATGGGCTGCCTATCT
>CAZVLC010000241.1:0-2759 GCA_964627885.1 uncultured Peptococcaceae bacterium | reverse complement strand
CAATGGCATCAAGGGTTCGAATCCCTTCTCCTCCGCGAACGCAAAAACGCACCTTTGGGGTGCGTTTTTAAGTGAGTGGAGGAGAGCAAGCCACCTGCGTGGCTTGCGTAAGGGATTCGAAAGCCGGAGCGATGTGCTAAGCGTAGCGTCAGCACCGCGAGGCCGGGTCGGGGCGCTTAGCGAGCGCTGTTCACGATGTTAGTGAACAAGCGAGGCTTAGCGACCGTGACCGAAACCTTCTCCTCCGCGGACAGATAAAACAAGGTTAATAGCCTTGTTTTTATTTGGTTTTCCAGCTACAGCCATTGACAGAATTAGAATAAAGTGCTAAGATATAAACAATGAGGTTGTAGTATTAACAATCAAATAAAAAACAAAAAAGGAGACTGTCATGTTTAATATTGAAAAAAGAATTAGAGCCCTCCGCTCTAGCCCGCAGAATGACGTAGACGCAATTTACAAACAAGTAACCGGTCTGATCAGAGAAATGGAGATAATCCAACAAATGCCCAACAAGATTGAAGCCATTGTAAGATTGTTCCAGGTTATTTCACCGATCCAAGATGCCGGCGGATTCAGCGGCACCCTTCAACAGATCAAGAGCAAGGACTATGGGCAAATCAGCCCAATAGTCGTTGAAGCCCTTAAAGCACTTCAAAAACACTTTGAGAGTGCTGGCAGGTGCCAATTTGGTATAAACCGGACCAAAATTGGCCAACCAGTTACTGCTGACGATGTGTGGTTAGGTAATGTTTTCGGTCTTTGGACCAAAACAGCGGCTTATTGGTTAAGCCGTGAAGAAGAACTCAAGAAAGAAGAAAGGCTGGATATATCAAAAGACCCTAACAATCCGGCCACTAACTGGTATTGCATCCATGATTATAGCGCGGGTAATTTCGTGGATAGCCATATCACTGGCATTCTGGCGAACCTCAAGATTTTGGAGAACATGGCAAGCCGTGTTGTCAAATAATCTTCACAACCTAACGCCGTAACTCTTTATGGCAAGACCTCACACGAGATTGTATCAGATGTGGGGTTTTTATTTTGTCAAAAAAGTTCCAACTACGTCCCATCTCCCCCGCAGACAAATGAAAACAAGGTTAATAGCCTTGTTTTTAGTTAGTTTTCTGATTGTAGCCATTGACATATTTAGCATAAAGTGCTAGTATATAACCAATGATTAGAACTATTTTAATCATTCCCAACTCTGACGGGAAGAGCAGAGAATGAACTTTCATAACGAAAGAAGGAGTCAAAGATGAACAAGAGTCATCAAACCAGTACTGGCCAGGCCCTAGAACTGACCAGAATCGCCGTTCAAGCTATCGCTATCGCCCTGAAAAGCAAAGACGGATACTCTGGGCGCGTCCAGGAAATTATCGCCAACCCTGGAAAGATTTATGATTTTTTCCGGGATCTACTGCGCAACCCCAACAAGGTAAAGCTTATAGAAAAAGAGGAGCTTTCTATTGCCGCAGTAGACGGCAAAAAATCGCTTCCCGGACTGCACCTGCCGCTATATTCCGATCGAGATTACCGTGAGGCTGTTAAGCCAGAGTCTCCAATCGACGAGACTAGAGTGGTGGTTTATGAGTTGTCTGATAAAGCCAAATGGGTTGACGTGTTTTCGTCAATATCAGATAACTGGGACAGGCTGTGCCTGTCGGAAAGCCAGATGGTTGCTTTTTTTGAACAACATCTGGAACCTGATCAGCCAACGGTTTTGAAGGCCTATGACTTTTTGACCAAGGCCGATGATGTGTTTTTTATGGTCAGAATGGGTTATTCGCCAAAATCTGGTTGGACCATTAGTGTTTCTTTGCCTGAGCGCACCTCATATGATGGAGGTCCGCTGGCACCGCCACACCTAGTGGTCTGCCCCAAATAACCCCTTAACTTTAACATTAAGCCGCATGGTTCGCCCAGCGGTTTTCTTTTACCCTAAAAAGTTCCAACTATGTTTTATAGCTGGCTTATTTGTATTGACAAATTATTAAAAACGCAATACAATATGAATATAATATAAAAACATATGATTGCTAAAAATAGTGAACAAATTCAAATCCGTGTTGATGCTAAAACCAAGCAAGAGACCATGAAGATCTTGGATGGTTTGGGTATAGATATGAGCTCAGCAGTCAGGCTCTTTTTTCGTCAAATAATCAATGCTAAGAATATTCCGTTTGAGCTCAGGGGGGAAAACGGCCTAACTTTACGTGGTGCTGAGATTTTAAGAGAATCAATTATTAGCGCCAAAAGCAGTAAAAAGTCTTTTGTCAGCGGCGCCAATCTCATCAAAGATGCTTTGCGTGATTAGCCTATGTTTTCTTTGAAATATTCTAGCCGCTTTAAAAAAGATTTAAAGTCTTATCGACACCAGGAAGGACTGCTTATTGAATTAGAAAAAGTGTTAGACATTCTAGCTGGTGGTGGAGTGTTGCCCCAGAAGAATAACAATCATCCCTTAGTTGGAGAGTTCCAAGGTTGTTTTGAGTGCCACATAAAACCTGATGTTTTGCTTATTTATAAGATTGAAAAAGCCGAGCTACTGGTTCTATTGCTTAGTGTTTGTTCTCACTCCGATTTGTTTTAGCCTGTCTTTTTAATTCTAATATTTTGACCTTCGTGGCCCCAAGACTGGAATCGCTCGGTGTTTTATCTTAGAATCGTTCCAACTACGTCCCGCTTCCTTCGCAGACATAATAATCCTAGTAAAATAGGATTATTTTTGTTAAGATTAGGTTATGAAAACATAC
>CAZVLC010000240.1:0-2760 GCA_964627885.1 uncultured Peptococcaceae bacterium | reverse complement strand
TGATAGTTTCCTCCCACATGCTGAATTACCCCACCATATTTTGCCCACTTTGTATTTTCAATAGGGACACCGTTTACATGGGTAATGCAACGAATGTATGTCTGATTTGTTGTCCAACAACTTTCTAAAGTTTGTTCAATCACCTCATCATCTGTATATCTTGGGTCATTATAAATCCAATAAGTACCTGTTCCTTTCATCCCATTAGCATGCCAAAATTCCAAGGTAAAATCGGCTATTTTATACTGATGAACCACATTCTCATACCCGGGCAATACACCCCAAGCCCCTACTGTTCCTGAAAGTATCAACATAAATACAAGCAATAACAATCTCACGGTTTTTCTCATAATTACATACCCCTCCCCAACAAAGCAAGTACTAACATGTACTATTTTACAAAAATATAGCAATAGTTTCAACCATTGCCAAAAATGTATATGTCAAAACTGTAATTATGATACATGCTCTTTAGTTTCTGTACCGGAACCCTCCGTGGCCTCCAGATTTTCAAGCAAAGAGAACACACCTTCCCGGTCGGTGCAGAACTGCCTCTGCAGCAGGCGCTGGGAGAGTCTTTCCAACTCCGCGTAATTATATTTCTGCTTTTGCGCGGTAAAAATCCGCTTATGCTTTGTCGCTGTAACACCCTCCTGAGCTGTTAAAAGCTCTTCATACAGCTTTTCTCCGGGCCGGATCCCCGTATACTCAATCGCAATATCTTTCTCCGGTTCAAAACCCGAAAGCCGGATTAGTTCTTTCGCCATATCGACTATTTTTACCGGTTCACCCATGTCCAGAATAAAGATTTCGCCCCCCTGGGCCATCGCGCCGGCCTGCAATACCAACTGTGCCGCCTCCGGTATCGTCATGAAAAACCGCCTCATTTCGGGGTCGGTAACCGTAACCGGCCCTCCTTTGCGAATTTGCTCCTGAAAAATAGGTACTACACTGCCCCGGCTGCCCAGAACATTCCCAAAACGCACCGCCACAAACTTCGTGGTTCCGATATCATTAAAGCTCTGAATCATCAACTCGGCGATCCGTTTCGTCGCTCCCATAACACTGGTGGGGTTAACCGCCTTATCCGTAGAAATAAACACGAACGACTCCACCGGAACCTTGCTAGCGGCAAAGGCCACATTTCTTGTTCCCAACACGTTATTCTTAAAAGCTTCGCCCGGATTGGCCTCCATTAAGGGAACATGCTTATGCGCAGCCGCATGGAAAACCACCTCCGGCTTAATTTGCAGAAAGACCTTCTCGATCCTTGCCGCATCCTTAATATCCGCAATTACGGTGCTTAACGGAGCTTCGGGATACCTTTCCCTTAATTCCATTTCAATCTCAAAAAGAGGATTCTCGTCATGTCCCAAGAGCACCAATTCCGCCGGATTAAAACGGCAAATCTGGCGACACAGTTCAGAGCCGATGGAGCCACCCGCTCCCGTCACCAGTACCCTTTTTCCGCAAATACTGCCATCAATAGCCGCTGTATCCAGCTTGACCGGTTCCCGTCCCAATAAATCCTCCAACTTCACTTCGCGAATCGAATCAATTGAAATCTCGCCGTTAATAATATCATACATGCGCGGTAAAGTACGCACCTGCACCTTCGCCCTCCGGCAGTTCTCCACAATCTCCCGAATCACATCTCCCGCTGCGGAAGGCATCGCAATCAAAACTTCCTGAATAAGGTGTTCTTTTACCACCCGCTCCAATTCCTGATGTTTACCCAAAACAGGCAATCCCAGAATCCTAGCTTTCAGCTTTTGCTCATCATCATCCAAAAAGCCAACCGGGGCCAAGGTAGGCTCCGCCTGTCTCATCAATTCCTTCACAACCAAATATCCGGCATCACCCGCGCCGACTACCAAAACTCTCCGGCCTTTAGAAAAACCGAGCAGCTTCTTCCCCCGCTCGTAATATAGCTTGGGAATAAGCCTAACCCCTCCGGAAAAAATCAAATCCAACAACCAAGTCAGCAAAAAAATACTTCTTGGCACCATAATATGCCCAAAGTAACTGATCGAAATCAAAAGAAGTGCAGCAATAAAAAGCATGCTAACCAAAGAAATTAATTCATTTGTCCCTACAAACTTCCAGATTCGCTTGTATAGTCCGGCACTATGAAAAACTAGTACTTTCACTAGTATGTACCACAACCACAGACTAGTGAATCCATTAAACATTTCCGCAGGAATATTTCCCTCAAACCGGAGATAATAAGCGGCATAAAAAGCCAAAACTCCAAACAACAAATCTGTCAGCATAAAAATACTAAAATTCAATTTAAACACCCCAACTTGCAATTATTCTTTTTCTTCGTTAAACTAACTTGTCCCATAAGCCCATGATCTTTTCACGGCTAAATTCCTGCACTCTTTCCAAAGCCAGCGCCGCTCGTTTCCGGTAAAACTCCTGCTCTTTTACCGCTTTAACCAAACTCCGGCATAAAATCTGCTCTTCCTTGGTTAATTCCTCAATATAGTTAGAGATTCCTTCATTACTAGGCGGAATTAAAGTGCCATATTTAGCCTCTTCCGGCTCTGTCAGCACTCGGCCTAATTCTGTATCCGGCGCTAAGATCTCCCGTGGACCCACCTTGCAATCAGAAGCGATTATCGGTACACCGCAGGCCATCGCTTCACATAATTCAAAAGGATACTCCTCATGGATAGACGGGAAAGCTGCTACTGCCGCCTTAGCAAGATATTTATAGGGATTTTCGGGCATTCCTCCCAAAACTACATCCTGCTC
>CAZVLC010000239.1:0-2762 GCA_964627885.1 uncultured Peptococcaceae bacterium | reverse complement strand
CCATCTGCGCTTCGAATATCAGGCCGAACATATTTTCAATATAGAAATAGTCTTCTATTCCACCATCGCCGGCTGGAACAGGTATTGGAACGATACCCTTGCTGCTCTGTCCGGGATGCTTCTTGTAAAAGCAGGTCTGGGATACACCCTTCGGACAGCGCACAATGCTGAGGATCCTATGGCTTACATATGGCAGCATGCGTTGCGCCACTTTTTCGTAATATCGGATCACATCCGCTTTGGTGATTTGGGGATCATCAAATAGGACTTTGCCCGGATGGGTAACTTTGATTTCCTGTATTATCAGGTCATTTTTAACTGTTTCCATGGGTTCTTTCATACCTCCCGAAATTGTTTGATTTTCAGGCCCATCCTCTGCTTTTTCCCGCTTTACCTCCTGGGGTTTTTTATCGCTCCGCAGACCTTTGAAACTGGCCTGTCTTAAAAGATTATCTTCGGTCCATTCGGCAAATTTGATTTCCGCCACCAGTTTGGGCGCAAGCCAGGTAACTTTTTCGTTGTACCTGGGCTTCGGAGGGAATTTAAAAGGAGAAGCCGTCCTGGTGATTGATTTAAATTTTCCTTCAAGTTCTTGCATTCGGGACTCACTTAGGCCGCTACCGGCACGTCCGGCATAGATTAAATCCTTGCCTTCATATACGCCGAGAAAAAGCGAACTTATTCCGCTTGTTCTTTTGTCGGAAAGCGCATAGCCTCCGATGACAAATTCCTGTCTTTTGTCGCACTTGAGCTTGATCCAATCGCCGTTTCTGGTTCCACTGTAAATGGAATTGGTTTTCTTGCCCACGATTCCTTCCATGCCCATCTCACAAGCTACCGCGAAGCTTTCACTGCCTTTTCCCCTGACATGCCGGCTGTACCAGAGATTTTTCGGCGAACCCTTCATCAGCGCCTCAAGCATCTCTTTTCTGTCGCTTAGAGGGCGGTTGCGGAGGTCCGTTCCGTCCAAGGCCAGCAAATCAAAGACTATAAAGGTAAGGTTTTGCGCTTGGGGATTTTTCATATAGTTCTGAAGTGCCTGAAAATCGGTCTTACCCGATGCGTCTGTGACCGTCATTTCACCGTCCAGTACCATGGCCCTTCCCGCGGCCCAATCGATGAGAGAAGAGGAGACAGGTTGAAACCTGGCCGTATAATCGTTGCCGTTGCGGGTCATAAGACGTGCGCTGTTCCCTTCTACAAATGCTATGACCCTGTAGCCGTCATACTTTAATTCATAGATCCAATTTTCGCCTTTGGGAACCGTGTTCACTAGTTTGGCAAGCTGCACATTGGCTGCCGTGAAGGGATTCTTCGCGATTTTTTCGTCAGCTCCTTCTGCAATTTCCATCATGGTACGTCCGGTTCTGATGCTGGTGTTAAACCTGCTAATTTCACTGGAAGTACCAGCATACTCGTCTTTTTCCTTGAGCATAAGCCAATTATCCTTGGTTTCTCCAGCATTTGCCTTCAAACGGACCAAAGCCCAGCTCCCCTTGAGCCTTCTTCCTTTTAGAACAAACTTCAGCATTCCATCATGAAGCCCATTACCAACATCTGCATAGGGCTCCCAGTAACCTTCATCCCAGAGCATCATGGTGCCGCCGCCGTATTCCCCCTTGGGAATAGTCCCCTCAAAGTTCTTGTAATCTAAAGGGTGATCTTCAACCCGCACAGCAAGCCTTTTTTCACGGGTGTTATAGGAAGGGCCCTTGGGCACCGCCCAGCTTAAAAGAACCCCATTCCATTCAAGACGCAGGTCATAGTGCTCTCTGCGGGCCATATGGTGCTGGACAACAAACCTCAAGCCCTCTTCAGACTCAGCTGTCTCGCCTTCCGGTTCCCCAGTTCTCTCAAAATTTCTTTTTCGGTTGTATTCTTCGAGTTTTGTCATAATTACGAGGGTTCCTTACCTTTTGTGTTCCATACTGGCACTGAGTGCTCACATATAATCGATGGCACTGCCGGTATTTTTTAAAATGTCTTAAAGCTTAGTATTTACAAAGTGCGGTCTTTCCACGCTTTTGCCAGCAAAAAAACAGGAAGCAAGGGGACGGTTCTCTTGCTTCCTGTCAAGCGCTGAAGTATACTATAAATAAAAACATGAGAGTGATTAACGTGCCAAGAAGAGCCAGAGAAAAAAGCGAAAACGGGATATATCATATTATATTAAGGGGAAACAGTAGACAGGAAATATTCCATGATAACGAGGACTTTATCCGGTTCCTTGAAACATTAGATAGATATAAAACAGAAACTAACATGAAAGTACATGGTTGGTGTTTGATGAATAACCATGTACACTTGCTTTTGGAAAAAGGGGAGGAGGAACTATCTGCAACTATGAAGCGGATAGGGGTGAGCTATGTACGGTTTTATAACAATAAGTACGAGACTACAGGGCACTTATTTCAAGATAGGTTCAAGAGTGAAATAATTGACAGCGACAAATACTTGATGACAGTAATACGTTACATCCATCAGAACCCTGTAAAAGTTAGGCTGGTTAAAAATCCAGTTGATTGGAAATGGAGCAGTTGTTCAGGGTATTATGGTGGGAAAACAATTTCTGCAAACTTACTTGATAATAATCTTATTCTGGGAATGTTCGCAGAGGATAGAAATACGGCAATTAAGAATTTTATTGAATTTAATGAGGCTGCAAATGATGATAAATGTTTAGATGATGATATAAGAATACGATTAAAGGATGAAGAGGCTAGAGAAGAGATAAAAAAGGTAATAGTAGGATTTAATCTTGT
>CAZVLC010000238.1:0-2764 GCA_964627885.1 uncultured Peptococcaceae bacterium | reverse complement strand
GGGCAATAGTTCCTTTTTGGGGATACAGACCAAACATCTTGGCCGGATTAGTACTCGTTACTTCCACCATACGTTCTTGCGTAATCCGCCCGGTACGAACACCTTCCGAATACATCACAGGCAATCCTTCAATAATCCCGGGGCCACCATTAGACACGCCCAAAAAACCTTTTTCGGCATATCCCTTATCTTTAGGCCCCTTCTGGTACGCATTGTGATCCGAACCGATAATACTTACTGCTCCGTTAGCAATACCCTGCCACAAAGCCTCATTATCCTCCTTTTTCCGTAAAGGCGGGCTGATGATCTGCCATACACCTACCCCAGGCTGAGAATAAATATCCTCTGTGAAAACCATGTAGTGAGGACAAGTTTCACTGAAAATAGATAAACCCTTCTTCCGGTAGGAATTAACGACCTCGACAGCTTCTTTGGCCGACATATGGACAATATAAAGGTTGCTTCCGGTGGCTTCTGCTAATAGACAAGCCCGCTGTACCGCTTCCACCTCAACAAAATATGGCTTGGCGAATGGCCAGTCTTTTGCTTGGACTCTTCCTTCCCGAGCCATCATTTTTTGCATATTTTCCCCAATAGACATGTTTTCCGCATGCACTCCCAAAAAACCGCCATACTTTTTCACTTCCTGCAAAATGTTATACAATGCCCAGTCGTCGGTATACAGACCGCCATCTGTATAAATCATAAACGCCTTGAGAGAAGTAACCCCGGCGGCAAACAATTCACCAATCTCCCGTTTGACGACATCCATATCCCCCAATTCTGTGAAAACCCCATGAAAGTTGAAATCGACACAAGCCAATTCCGCAATCCGCTTCATCTCCCCACGAATGCAATCCATTAATGCGCGACCCTTCTCCTGGATTACAAAATTCAGTACTGTCGTAACACCGCCGATGGCTGCATTCCTTGTACCCGCTGTCCAATCTTCGTCCGGTACTAAGCCCTGGAAAGGCTCTTCGATATGCGTATGGGTGTCAATAGCGCCTGGCAAAAGAAGTTTACCTTCAGCATCAATCTCCTTTTTAGCTCCGCTAAATGCTCCCCTCTTGCCCAGTCCAACAATAATTCCCTCTTCAATTGCCACATCTGCTGGGAAACTCCCTTCCGCCGTTACCACTGTACCGTTTTTAATTACTAGGTCTAGTGCCATATCCTTTCTCCTCCTTTATATTTTAATTGGATTCCTAGGATAAACTCTTTAATAACCATGAAGGTAAATCTTCTTCCTTTTTATTAAAATAGACACAGTTGACATACTTGCAGGTAGTACACGGCTGACGCACTCCTTTTTGAGGTGGCTCCCCCTTTACTGTTTCAATGAAACCAATCGCTTTTTTTACTTGTTCATCTGCCCCTTCAATCACCAACATTACCGCTCCCTCTGAACCGGAAATTCCGCCTGAGGCTACATGAGTGGCTCTAGCACCACTTAATATATTAATGGCTTCAATCTCAGTAACCACATCAGCTTGCGGCACAACAAAAAGGCCATAGTCCGAACCCATGGAGTAATCAAATGTCTTCCCCCCTGTTACCCGAGCAGCCTGTATTACCGAAGGTACCATTTTTTCTAGGCCAACCGGACTTATAATACGAATACCTTGGGAAACACAGGTACCCATAATCTCAGCCGTCGAACCTCCGGTATACCCTGATACAATAACTCCCACTATTCCGTCCCGATCTACCGCATTCCCACCTTTAATCACAACAGTTTCCTTGTGTAAATGATTAAGTGCTTCTCGGGTGGTCTTTTCCACAATCTCACTCTTGTAGGCTATAATAGGGAAAGCACCTCGCAGATCCCGCTTGGAATTACATAATACGCCTCCCATACTCATCCCCGAGGTAAAGTATTCAGCCGTTATGGATTTATCAAATAATTCACGTGCAATATAAACATTGGTAGTCCCTTCAAGCAATATTACATAGGCCTTTTCCAGGGCAGTCTGCACCTCCGGTTTAGAAATTACCGCCTTGGCTATCAGCTTCTTGGATTCAGCCGGAGTTAAAACGACAGCTGCTTTCACAAAAATCACTCCTCGTATTTAATACTGACTGAATTGCAAATTTTCGACCCCTTTTTGATAATATGTTTACCTATTTCCAAGATACAACATATCCCTAGGGCAAGGTCAAACGTTTTTAAACACTTCTTTATGTACATAAAAATAATTGCAAAAAGAGCCCTGCTTTGTTAAAAAGCGAGCCCTTTCTTATTACCCTTTTCTTATTACCCTTTTCCTTTTTATCACGATTTTTCACTAAGAATTGTCTAATCCAGCTAAGCAAAAAACAACTTAAGGGGCAATGGGCAACATGACCCTGGTGACACGATACCGCAGGTCATTTGTCATTTCCGAACCGATCAGGTATTGCTCCACGGCGTCACCTGTCAACCGGTATCCGCTGTCCTTTGTCCAACGGAGCAACTTATGGTAGGTTTCCAGCAAACTATCATCGTAGCCACCGATGTGTATGGCAGATACGCACTTAAATCTTTCCATTTTTCGAATATGGGAAGACCCCATACCGATATCCGCAATGGGAAAAATCATCTCCATTTTTTTCACCCCGGGCAAAAACTCGGCAGCATCAGCTGTTAATTGTCGATAAAACTTATAAATTAACGGGCCGCTAACCTTCAAATTGTTTTTCTCAGCAGTAATATAAAGCTGCGATAAATTGGATTGAGAGTAAGCCTGATCATCAAATGATGTTCCCTCACAGGGCAGCGTAA
>CAZVLC010000237.1:0-2765 GCA_964627885.1 uncultured Peptococcaceae bacterium | reverse complement strand
GGAAAAAAATATATAAATCAAACCATATACGTGATGGTGACAAGCGTATTACAGACTGCGGCGGGAAGGATGATTTTTGCAAAGCCGAAATACAATGATAAACGAACTTTGTGCGAGGTGGATGCGATTGGGTAAGGTTACCGCAATAATACCCTGCGCAGGGCAAGGCAAAAGAATGGGAGGGCGCGTCAGCAAACAGTTTTTAGAAATAAATGGCCGCCCTCTTTTGGCGTACACGCTGGATCAATTTCAGATGCACCCTTTAATTGATGATATTATCTTAGTAACGCGTGAGGAAGATATTGCTTTTTGTTGGCAGGTTGTGCGAAATGAAAAATTAACGAAAGTTATCAAGGTAATCAGCGGGGGAAAAGAACGGCAGGACTCAGTATATGAGGGGCTCCTGGTTTTAGATATCGAGACGGAATGGGTGGCTATTCACGATGGAGCCAGGCCGCTTATTTCCCAAACAACGATATCCCATGTAATTCAGGGAGCGATGGAGAAAGAAGCGGCGATTGTTGGAGTACCGGCGAAAGATACGATCAAGCTGGTAAATCCCGATTTTACCGTACAAACGACGCCGCCGCGAGAGCTTTTGTGGCACGTGCAAACACCGCAGGTTTTTCGCAAGGCGCTTGTGGTGAGAGCATATCAAGAAGCGGCGGCACATGGTTGGCAAGGGACTGATGATGCTTCGCTGGTAGAAAGGCTTGGGGCCCCGGTGCATATGGTCAAGGGCGAATATAACAATATTAAAATTACTACTCCGGAGGATTTTGTGTTTTTATGCGAGGTTTTAAGAGGCAGGTGAAAAGATGAGAGTCGGATTTGGATATGATGTACATGCTTTTGCTGCGGGGCGCAAGCTAATTTTAGGAGGGGTAGAAATTCCCTGCGAAAAGGGCTTATTAGGGCATTCTGATGCTGATGTGCTGCTTCATGCCGTGATGGATGCTCTACTGGGCGCTGCAGCACTGGGGGATATCGGATTTTTATTTCCGGATAGCGAGCTGCGCTATAAGGGCATTTCTAGTTTGCTATTATTGGAGCAGGTGGTTGAATTGCTGAAAACGAAGTGTTATACTTGCAATAATTTGGATTGCACAATTGTAGCGCAGGCCCCGAAGGTGGCTCCTTATCGGGAGGAGATCCGAAAAAAATTGTCGGTTGCTTTAGGGGTGGGGTTAGAGCAAATCAGCATTAAAGCCACCACCACCGAAGGGCTGGGCTTTACGGGAAGAAAAGAAGGCATTGCCGCATATGCGGTTTGCACGCTTGTTAAGCCAGAGTAACTTTCAAATGAACTTTTAAATAATGGAACAAAATAACAGAAGAAAATAATGGGAGTTTTTGCACTTAGGTAAAGGGAGAGTTAGTGTTGAGAGATTTAGTTCAAAATGACGGGGAGGCCTTTGCATTGATGGAAGAAGTACGTTTAAGATTTGCCCCTAGTCCGACCGGACCTTTACATATTGGGGGAGCTCGTTCCGCACTGTTTAATTTTTTGTTAGCCCAAAAATTAGGAGGAAAGTTAATTTTCCGGATTGAGGATACTGATATTGCCAGATCCAGCCGCGAATCGGAGCAGAATATTGCCGATTCCTTAAAATGGTTGGGTATTACCTGGGATGAGGGGCCGGATGTCGGCGGCGCATATGGTCCGTACCGGCAGATGGAGCGGCTGGAGATCTATCGAAAATACACAGAAGTGCTGCTTGCCAAAGGGTACGCCTATTATTGTTATTGCTCTGAAGAAGAATTGGAACAGGAACGGCAGGAGGCCTTGGCGAAGGGAGCGGCTGTAAAATATAGCGGGAAGTGTTATGCTCTTACGGCAGAGGAACGGGCGAAATTAGAGGCGGAGGGACGGAAACCGGTGATTCGTTTTCACGTTCCGGCCAATCAAGAGATTGTGCTTGATGATTTAGTAAGGGGACGCGTGGTTTTTAACAGTGAGGAAATCGGCGATTTTGTCATTGTGAAATCAGACGGAATTCCCACTTACAATTACGCCGTAGTAATTGACGATAGCTTAATGAAAATCAGTCATGTGATCAGGGCGGAAGAACATCTTTCCAATACGCCCCGCCAGGCTTTGCTTTATCAGGCACTCGGATTTCCGATGCCGCAGTTTGCCCATGTTTCGCTGATTTTGGGAAAGGATCATACCAAAATGAGTAAGCGGCACGGGGCAACCTCGGTGGTGCAGTATAAGGAGGAAGGCTATCTGCCTGAAGCGGTAGTAAACTTTCTTGCTTTATTGGGCTGGGCTCCCGAAGGGGAAGAAGAAATCTTTAGTTTAGAAAGATTAATTGCGGAATTTTCGTTGGAGAGAGTAGCGAAAAACCCGGCAGTTTTTGATCTGGAAAAACTCCGTTGGATTAACGGAATGTACATTAGGAATATTACAATAGAGAAGCTGGTGGAACTGGGGTTGCCGTTCATGCAAAAGGCGGGTTATGTTTCGGAAACCCCTTCTCCGGAAGAAATGAAATGGATGGAACTGGTGATGACTGCTTTACAAGAAAGGCTTTCGACCATAAAAGAGGTAGCGGAACAGGTTAAAATTCTGTTGGGAGAAGACGTGACCTTAGAGAATGAAGAAGCAGCCGCTGTTCTCAAGGAAGAGACAGCACCTTTGGTGATCCGTACTTTTCAGGAAAAGCTGCTAGTTTTAGAGGAGATTACGCCGGAAACGGTTAAGGCTCTTCTGAAGTCTCTGACAAAGGAGTTAAAATTAGGCGGGAAGCTTGTTTATATGC
>CAZVLC010000236.1:0-2801 GCA_964627885.1 uncultured Peptococcaceae bacterium | reverse complement strand
GCGATTTGCTCGATATTCCTCTGAAATTCGCTTTCCAAATTTCACAATCTTCACATGTTACTTCAAATACATGTAAAGATCGCACTTAATCATGCCGTTATAGAGCTTTCGCTTCTTGTCCGCAAGTCTTCCAAAGCTTCGCTCGAACTCCGTGTGGGAGGACAAGAGATACAGCTTCCAGTTTTCCAACGTGAAATAGGCTTTCCCAAATTCGGTATATAGTGTCTCCGCCTGTCGCTTCTCCATGAGGCGCTCGCCGTAGGGCGGGTTGGTAACGATTACTCCGCGCTCGGTTTTTTTATCAAATTTCGTGGCGTCCGCCTGAGAAAACTCGATAAAGCCGTCCACGCCGGCAAGTTTTGCGTTCTCTCTCGATATTTGAACCGCTTCAGGGTCTATATCGGAGGCAAAAATACGGTAGTCCCCATTGTATTCGCGGCTCGGAGCCTCCTCACGGGCCTTTTTCCACACGCTTTTGTCTAGGCATGACCATTCTTCGGCAGCAAAGCGGCGGTAAAGCCCCGGCGCACGGTTTTTTGCGATCAGCGCCGCCTCGATAGGCAGCGTGCCGCTCCCGCAGAAGGGGTCGCAGAAGTCATCACGTCCCCTATAGCGGGAGAGTATGACCATAGCCGCAGCGAGGGTCTCCGAAAGCGGTGCTGCAACGTGGGCGGGGCGGTAGCCGCGCTTGTGCAGACCGTCACCGGTAGCATCCAGATAGATCGTGCACACGTCATCCATGATGGAAAACTGAACCTGAATGGTCTCCCCGTCCTCTGGAAACCACGATATTCCGTATTTCTGCGAAAGCCGCGTCGCCATCGCTTTTTTTATTATGCTCTGGCAGTCAGAGACGGAAAACGGCTTGGAGTCAATGCTGTACCCCTTGACCGGGAAGGCCCCGTTTTTAGGAATATAGTCCTCCAGGGGCAGTGCCTTTACGCCCTCAAACAGCTCGTCAAAGGTTTCGGCGGTAAATGAGCCGGCCTCCACAAGCACGCGCTCGGCGCAGCGCAGCCAGATGCAGGCTTTTGCCAATTCCGCCTCGGTGCCCTCAAAGTGTACACGCCCGTTTTCGGCGTGGACATTTGGCATATCCAGACGGCGCAGCTCGTCAGCCACCGGACCCTCTAGCCCAAAATGGCAGGGGGCGCAAAATTTTAGGTTCATTCCTTGTCCTCCGGCTTATCTTCTTCGGTTCCGTCTTTGATCCCGTCTTCAGTCTCGTATTTGGTCTCGTATTTGGTTCCGTCTTCCGTTTCATCTTCGGTTCCGTCTTCGGTCTCGTCTTCTTCGGAGCAAGCGGCACACTCGCAGCACTGCTCTTTCTCCGGTTTTGGCAGATAAAAGCCTATCGACATCAAGACGATCTCGACTATGGCGTACAGCAGCAACATGGCGGCAATGATTCCGGTTACATAAACGTATGCCTCACTGTGGCTTTTCACGGTGTCCACCTCGAGCAGATAATCGCTGAGATGGTCGGAGTAGTCATCGGTATCGGCTATCATCTTCATCTCAACAAGCTGGGCCTTGTTTGTACCAAACCAGTCATACATCAGAGCCGAAGCGTCCTCTCCGATCTCTTCTACGGTACCTTCAACAACCACATATTTGTCAAGCTTTTCCACATTGCCGTTTATAAAATCATAGGTGTTGTCGCACACCGCGCCGGCTGCCTCCAAATAACGCTCGGTAAAATGCACGCTGACCAATTCACCGTTCATGGGAACAGCAGCGTAGCGTCCAGACGTCTCACTTGATTTGTCCTTTTCATCTGCGTAGAAGCCGAGGATGGCGTAAATGTCACGGCAGACGAAATCGCCGAACTCGTTGCTCTGTATCGCTTCGGTCTCCTGAGGGCCCTTCAGCAGTGTTATTGGCGCAAACCCGGTTATGGCAAGCATTATCGCTGCTGCAACCAGCGCCGACGCCATGCGGATTATGGCGCTTTTAAGTCTCTTCTTCCCATCTTTGCCGCTCTCGGGGTTCTCGGATATAGCTTCTGTCGTCACTGTGCTATCTTCGCTTTCGCAGGAAATAGCCTCTTCCGTATCGACTGTTGTTTCTTCAGTATCTTTTTTCATATTTTCACCCTTTCGTCATGGAAAATCCGTGTTGTTTTACACATTAAGCGGTTTTTTTATCTTAATCCATCATAGCGTCCAGTATACAGAACGCCACCATGGCTTCGACTACGGGAAGCGCTCTGGGTACTATACAGGGGTCATGGCGGCCAACTACGCGCATCGTCGTGTTTTCTCGGTTTTTAAAATCCACCGTTTTCTGCTCTCGGCTGATGGACGGTGTCGGACGGAAGGCGCATCGAACCACAATGGGCATTCCGTTGGTGATTCCTCCGTTGATTCCTCCCGCATTGTTGGTTTCGGTCAATATGTGCCCTTTTTCCAGACGTATGGGGTCGTTTGCCTCGCTGCCGCGCATTTTGGCGATTTCGAAGCCCGCTCCGAACTCCACGCCCTTCACTGCGGGAATCGCATATAGGGCGGCGGATATGCGGCTTTCCATGCCTCCAAACATCAGCCCTCCGATTCCTGGGGGCAAGCCGGAGGCCACGCACTCCACAACTCCTCCGACGCTGTCGCCGCTGGATCGGGCGTCAAGAATCGCTTTGCGCATGGCAAAATCAAACTTGGGATCTGTCCTTTCTGAATCGGCTATGGAGACAATGGCCGCATTTACGTTCACGCCCCGACGGGCAAGCTCCTGTTTGCAAAGTGCTCCGGCAACGACCATGGCTGCGGTCAATCTTCCGCTGAACGGTCCGCCGCCGCGGTAGT
>CAZVLC010000235.1:0-2803 GCA_964627885.1 uncultured Peptococcaceae bacterium | reverse complement strand
GATCTCCTCGTAATGAGGCAGTAAAAAGGGGATAAAGGCATTGGCATAAGAGTCTTTAATAACAGCTATTTTACGGCTATTTTTTACCTCAGTGGTGACTACTCCCCAAGGAACATCACCGCTGAGAAAAATGCCGTATTTATTTTTATTTTGAGCATGCCGCATATCCAGCAACGGGATTTTAACCGGTCCGCCTTCATAATAGACGTTATATTCATGGGCGATAAAGGGCTTGTATAAAAATAGAACATCAGGATTGGCTTGGATCTCCGCGCTTAAAGTGGTGGAGTAGAGGGAGCCCAGGAAGGGTTTAACCTCTTCCACCTCGTATTTTTCCAGCGGCACAGGGTCTATGCCTCGTGCATTCATAAACGCTGTATAGGCGTAATAGGCTCCCATTGCTGTCCAGTGGTGATCAGAGCGAAAATAAACATATTGATCGCTATGTTTTTTGATGGCTTCATAGGCATTGACCGGGGTAATTTGTGGGTTTAAATGTTCGTTTACATAATTAATGGTTTTTTTCTGGGGCGAAGAAAGATTTTGATATTCTTTATTGGCGATAAACTCAATTTGGGTGGGAGCCAGCAATGAGTATATGTGAGGTGCATGCTCAGGTTCATTCTTGGAGTGGTTATTCTTGGAATTCTTTATTAGCTCTTCTTGAAAATCATTAAGGAAGGCTGCGTAGGATTCACTCGCCTGCGGATTAAAGGTATGAATCTCCATTGCTTTATCATTGACCACTAAAACATTGTTTGTTGTTGTGATTGTTGGCGGATTACTCGGCTTGTTTTCGTCAGGATTTTGGTTTTGGGGGTTTTGGCTTTGCGCGACATTCGCTCCTTTGTTTACGACCAGCGCGACTTTGTCCTGACCGGGAAGGCTCCACAATTTTTTTAATTTGCCGCTGATTTGCACAAACTTATCGCGAAACACAAAATTATCGGCAAAGTATTCTTCATATTCTTGGGTAAAGTCACCGTGAAAGAGCTTATCCCAGGCAAAGACCGGTTTAGTTTTCAACGTACGGTTTTCCAGCTGGGATACTGTTGGTTTATGGGGTGTACAAAGGTTAAGGGTTCCGACAAAGAAAAGCGGCACCAGAAAGAGTAATAGATTAAAATAGATGGAGAGATGGATTTTTCTCATGATCATTAATCATCCTTTTTATTAAGAAAATATCGGAAATAAAGGCATTAAGGTAATTAACCGACTTCCAGGCGGCGGTCATTAAAACCGAAAATAAAGGAACGGGTTATAGGATTTTCCCACAAGGAGAATAGTCGCTATGGTAAGAATCACAAGATTCAGACCGGGCCGGAAAGCTTTCTGCCAAAAAGTATGTTGTTTGCTCCAGGTGAGGATTCTTTGCCGCAGGAAGGGAAAAATTGGCGTACATGCCAGGAAAGCTAAGCAAAGGTATAAGATATTATTGTTAAAATAGATGAGTAAATTCGTATCAACAAGCGGTCGTTGACCAAAAGCGAACATAACGCGGAGGAATTCTCCGATGCTGTTTATGTCCGTGTAGTAGAAAAAGACCCAACCGACCAGGACGGCAACGATCAAATAGCAGTGGGCGCAAATACGGGGTAGTCTGGCGAAAATCTTAAAGAGCAGCTGTTTTTCCAGAATGATCAAGATACCGTAATACACCCCCCAAAGGATAAAGTTCCAACTGGCCCCATGCCACAGACCGGTTAAAAACCAGACAATCAGCAGGTTGCGGAGCTGGTGGCTCCGGTTTCCTCCCAGCGGGATATAAACGTAATCACGGAAGAAGCTCCCCAGGGAAATATGCCAGCGCCGCCAGAATTCAGTGGCTGATTGGGAGATATAGGGATAATTGAAATTCTCTTTATAGTTAAAGCCAAAGATTTTGCCTAAGCCAATAGCCATATCGGAGTATGCGGAAAAATCAAAGTAAATCTGCAGGGCGAAAAGGGTAATGCCAAACCATGCCCCCAAAACGGGGAGCGTGGCCAAATCGCTTTGTAAGAAGGTTTCGGCAATTTCTCCTGCCGTATTAGCAAGAATCACTTTTTTTCCCAAGCCAATCACAAACCGGTTGATACCTTCATTAACATGGGGTAGGGTGATTATTCTGTGCTCAATCGCTTCCGCAATATCTTTATAACGCACGATTGGGCCTGCTACTAACTGATGGAAAAGCGAGATAAAAAGGAGAAACTTCGAGAAGGATTTTTGGGCAGTCACTTCTCCCCGGTAAACGTCCACAATATAGGATAAGCTTTGGAAGGTATAAAAGGAAATGCCAATCGGTAAACCGAAGCTATAGAAAGGCAGATTTGTTCCGATTAATTGATTCAGATTTTCGACGAGAAAGCCTGAATATTTAAAAAAGCCCAGCAGGGAAAGGTTAATGGTCACTGAGGAGATTAAGGCGGCTTTACTCTGCCAGCTTGTCCGGTATTTTTCGATGACCTGCCCCAGTAGAAAGTCGACAAATGAGCTTACGACCAGTAAACTGACCCAGACCGGTTCACCCCAGGCGTAAAAAATAAGGGAGGAAATAATCAAGACCCAATTGCGGTAGGTCGCGTTTTTCGATAAAAAATAACAAAGAAAGTGGAGCGGCAAAAAAACATAAAGGAAGAGAAGGCTGGAAAAAACCATACTGTCACCACCAATTACCAATAGTCAGGTATTTAATATTTCATAAGAACCTATATAATAGATCATTATATGTCATTTAATTATATATCATTTAATGCTGAAGTTGTCTATTACTATCGGCCAATTTAGAAATAGTTGGCATACCTCGCTAAAAAATAAAGTA
>CAZVLC010000234.1:0-2825 GCA_964627885.1 uncultured Peptococcaceae bacterium | reverse complement strand
GCCTCTTTTTTTTCCACTGGAAACATAAAGGTTGCTATCATCATTAGATGCATCAATTGGAAGAGGCGCTAAATCCCTTAATTCAATTTTATCAAAGGGGTATTTCTTTTCCGATTCATTTTTTTTATAACACGTGTAATAATTAAGTTTGGTTTTTAATGTTATGAGTTGCAAAATTAAGTCAATTTTGTTATAGTTGATTGCTTGACGATAATCAATGGGATATAGCAATTCTGAAAATAACATAAGTTCATTTTGGTATTCAGTATGGTTGCTTGTTATTACAAAAGAAGTATTGATTACAGCATTTAAAAATAAATCCACCTCGTTTCCTGAATAGAAAAGCACAGAATAACCTAATGCATCTTTTAGTTTATCAATGGCATAACGTGCATTATGGTATGCCGGACCATCCTGGGCCGTGGTGCTTGCATCTTCAATTTTTACGTCCCACTCGCCTATGCCAATTCCAGCTCTAATCTTAACAGGAGAAATAAGCATTCTAAGCATTCTAAAATAAAGATATGCCCATTCCGGAGAAAAGAATAAACCTTGAATTTCATCGCCTGCGCTAAACTGAACATCTCTTGCCAAAGTATCCGAAAAAACTTCATTTAAATTTTGAATTACCTTAACAATGTAGTGCTGTATAGAATTTCTTTCTTCGACTGAATATGATCGAGACTTTTTTAAATCTATTATTAATGCAGCATAGTTTTTCATTACATCACCTCTTCCAATATATTATCACGCAATTAAGCAAAAAAAGCAACCTGTTTGGGTTGCTTTTCTAAAAGGCAACCTGTTTGGGTTGCTTGATGTTATAATTATTCACAGTTGCTCAACCCGATGCCCATAAATCACGCCTGTAATTTTGGTAGCGTTGGGATTTATTTGCGGGGCTTGACTAAAACAGATTATATGTTAGGAATCTAGAAAGTATATACCATGACCGGATTAATTTTAAGGAGCTGATTCTATATGAAAGACAACCCAAGTGTTGACGATACTCACGATAATGACGATACTAACGATAATGGAAATATTAAAAGCTTTCTTTCCACATTGAAAAAAAGAGGGTTTTATTGTGCAGCAAGGACTATTACGCCATATGGACCTCCTACAGCTTTGCAGTGAAGATTTGCATCTAACTACTTGTGCTAAAGCTTGTAGGTCAATGCATCGGGCCCAAACCTTTCTATTTCTACCTTAACCTTCCCTGTGTCACAGGGGTCCGGGAATCCTCCTCTTTACCTTTTATAGTCGTAGGCAACACTTTCATCAACAGCATTACACTGAAATTTTATCAATCGGCAGAACAAAAAAAAATATTGAATATGCTTGGATTAAGTAAGAAAAACATTATATTTTAGATGTTATCTCTTTTTAAACAGCTACTTCAATCCTATCTTTGCTATCAGTTTCACAGCATAAGCTACAAATCAATTTCCAGAAGGATTGGGGTGTGATCTGGTCTAGCCCCTGAATCCATCATTTCGGATTTAATTACTTTTTCGGCAATCCGATCACTAACCAGCCAGTAATCAATTCTCCAGCCGGAATTATTTATTTTACTTGTTCTAATACGCTGGGACCACCAAGAATAAATCCCAGTCACATCAGCGTGCAGATAACGAAATGTATCCGTAAACCCTCTGGCTAACAAATCAGTGAAGCCTTGACGCTCTTCATCGGTAAAACCGGCTGTATGATGGTTATTATCAGGATGAGCCAGGTCGATTTCTCGATGAGCCACGTTAAAATCTCCGCTGGCAATCACCGGCTTTTGCTTATCCAGCTCGACCAGATAAGCGGCATATTTCAGATCCCAGATCTGGCGTTCTGACAGTCGATTGAGATTCTCCCCCGCATTTGGCGTATAAACCTGTGTTAAGTAAAAATCAGCAAATTCTAAGGTGATGATGCGGCCTTCAGCATCCATGGTACTTGGTGCGCCAATTTTGGGGTAAGTGACCGATGGCGTTAAATCTTTTTTATATAAAAACATGGTGCCGGCATAACTCTTCCGGGCTGGTTCTACAGAGCTGTTCCAAACGGTTTTATAATCCGGAAACTTATTCTCAAAGAATGCAAAATGCTTTTCTCCAGGACCGTCACTTGGTAGTTTCGTTTCCTGTAAAGCAATCACTTCAGGATTGTGTTCCCGGATCGTATTTAAGACCTGGCGAGACAATTCACTACGTTCTGAAGTGCCTGACAAGGCTGCATTTATTGAATCGATATTCCAAGAAATAAACTTCAAGGCTATCCCCCCTACCTTTTTTCGCTTGCAAACAAAACAACGCCACGCCCTCCACAAGAAACAAGCGGAGCGGTCTCCGCTGTATAGCTTCCGTTGCATACTTCTTATATCAATTCAGGATACTTCCGGCGTCAAGCGTGCTGTCCCGGGTTATTTTTTTGCCCCTTTATACTGATGGTAAAACTCTTTGAGTGATTCCTTGGTTTCGCTGTACAGGTTATGCCATCTGATGCCCTGAATCGCCCCTTCTAATGCGGATAGCCGCATAATACAGGCCGAAGGATCGTGCTGAACTTGAGATTTGCTTTCTTTTTAGGCATTGAAATCTGGCCGCTACATATTAGGCTCATTCAGCACTATCTAACTTAAGCAAGGCTTCCTCTATGCTCGGTACAAAATAGATACTGTTTCCTTTATTGCTTTCATAGATAAAGTCCTTAAGAGCTTTGCTGGTGTATTTTGAATAATCTCCGACGATGGCAATCTTTTTACTGTAATTGATAAACTTCTGCAATATTTCGCCTGCAATTCCGGTGCTTAAAACAAAGAAATCATCGGTCAC
>CAZVLC010000233.1:0-2836 GCA_964627885.1 uncultured Peptococcaceae bacterium | reverse complement strand
GGTTGCCGAGGAAGAGCAACCGAATGTAGTATTGGACTACTTAAAGGAATATCGGCCGGATATTCTTGTTTTAACTGGGCATGATGGCTTACAGAAGGACATTAAGGATTTCAAAGATGTAAACAATTACAGAAATTCGCGCTATTTTATTGAGTCCGTGCGCAAAGCCAGGTCCTTTGATGGGGACCGCGACAATCTGATTATTTTTGCGGGGGCGTGTCAATCTCATTATGAAGCGTTAATCGCCGCCGGCGCAAATTATGCCAGTTCTCCGCAACGGGTGTTGATTCATGCTTTTGACCCTGTTTTTATTGCTGAAAAACTGGCGTACAGCTCAATTCTCGAGACATTAAACGTCGAGAGCATTATCAATAATACAATTACCGGCTTAGACGGCGTAGGAGGGATTGAGACAAGGGGATGTCTACGTTTGGGTTATCCTAAATCACCTTATTAATATTTTTTGACCGTTTTTTGATGAATTCCCGTAAATAACCTATTATTAGCGTATTGACAGGCCATGGGAGGCTCTAGTATAATATAAGATTTATTTGACAGGGCAATGGAGAGATGTTATAATTAGCTTATTGTTGACTAGGAAGAGGGTGATTTTTTTTGTTAGCAAAAAAGGTTTTCGCAGACATCAAACGGGATTTGGAACCTTTTGTAGGCAATAAAATTAAGCTCAAAGCCAACAGGGGAAGAAAGAAAATCATTGAAAAAACGGGAGTATTAGAGAACACGTATCCCAATATCTTTGTTATTCGGTTAGATGAAAAGCAGATTGAACGACGCATTTCTTTCAGCTACGCCGATATTTTAACAGATGCTGTGCAGTTAACAGTATATAACGGAGATGAAGACATCGCTATACGCGCCCGTAGCTGCTGAGTAAATCAGTAGCTTTTTTACTTTTTTACAGATATTTCTAAAGCCCTCTATTATTGATAAATAGGGGGCTTTTTTTATAAAGATAAGGCTAGAACAAGGGATAAGCAACAACGAGGACGGTTTCTTAAGTTTGCAGTTCAACAGTTCCACCAGATAAAATAAGAATAAGCCTGGTTGCGAAATAATGAATAAGGGGGGATTTTCATGAGGAGATTCGGAAAAATTGTGGCCATAATTGTAGTAGCCCTTTTGGTTTGTGTTATCAATACATATGCAGAGCATTCTGATGTATTCGGCGTCAAGCCGATGGAGAAAGATGATCAAATTTATGAATTCTTGCTGAATGACCAGGTGGTACTACGTTATCGTAGCATGTATCAGGGATTAAGCGCGCAGGAAAGAGCCGAGATTATCCTGGAGAGGGCTCAAAAATTTGGACAGGCTATCCGGGAAGGGACTCTCGCGGTAGAAAAAATCAATGAGAGTTTCGTGGTGACGGTCGACGGGAAGTTGTTTGTGACGGTGACAGAGGCCGATTTTCAAGCTAATAATTCTACCGGAGAGGGGTTAGCTAACGTTTGGATGCGGAATATTTTGGCGGAAAGGGTCAAAGAGGCGCCTTCTACGGATAAAGAGGAAGAGCCCATCTCCCATGGGAAACAGCCTGCGGAACAGAGCAAGCTAAGCGGAGAAGTTGAAAAGACCGGTTCCGGGAAAAACAGCTCAACCGGTCAGAACAAACAAACAGAGCAGAAGGAAGAACAAAAGGAAGAGCAACAAGGTGGACCGGAAGAACCCACTGAGGGTTTACCCGAAGAAGGGACAGAAGGTACACCGCCGGTAAACCATCATGAAGAGATGCCACCTGTAAACAATGGCGAAGAGGCGGAGCCCGAAAATAAGCCCGCAGATGTTGAAGCGGTTGACAGTAGCACTCAGGAAGCAGCAATGTTAAAGCTAGTCAATCAAGAACGGGCGAAAGCGGGGGTGGCGCCTTTGACCATGGAGGCGGATTTAGTGCAAATCGCCCGGCTAAAATCGCAGGATATGATCACCAATAATTACTTTGCGCATAATTCGCCAACGTATGGAGACCCCTTTACGATGATGACAAACATGGGGATAAAATATGGTTATGCGGGAGAAAATTTGGCGGGAAATCCGTCCTTGGATAATGCACACGAAACGCTGATGGATTCACCCGGGCATCGCAAAAATATCCTTAATCCAAATTATACTCATGTAGGAATCGGGATAGTTGAAGGCGGGCCGTACGGGAAAATGTATACCCAGTTGTTTATCAGTAAGCTATAAGCTGAATTCATAATTCACAACCTTCTTTGTCTTTGAGCGGACAAAGAAGGTTGTTTTTTGTTGACATATGCCCGAAATAAAGTATAATGAAACCTGTAAAGGGCATATGCCCATAATTCGTAAAGGGGGTGAAGTATAGTGTCGAGGCCTCGAAAATGGCGAAAAGTCTGTTGCTTGCCGGTACGAAACCGCTTTGGACCGCTTAATGGGCAGACCGACACGTTAGCCGAACAAGATTGTATTATCACCATGACCGTTGATGAGTATGAAACGATCAGGCTCATTGATTTACAGGGGTTTACGCAAGAAGAATGCGCCAATCAGATGCATATTGCCCGTACCACCATCCAACGGATCTATAACGATGCTCGCAAAAAGCTGGCGGACCTCATCGTTAACGGGAAAATGCTGCGGATAGAAGGCGGGGATTATCGGCTTTGTGACGGCCTTGAAACGGTCTGTGGTTGCGGCGGTTGTCGTAAACATCGATATAATGGGAAGGAGAATTCTAATGATCATAGCGATTCCGGTAGAAGAGAAATCAATGGAGACTAATGTATGTCCTTCTTTTGGACGGACGCCGTATTTTTTAATCTATAATCCAGATACAAAGGAAAGCAAGTTCTTGGAT
>CAZVLC010000232.1:0-2838 GCA_964627885.1 uncultured Peptococcaceae bacterium | reverse complement strand
CCAAACAGAATTTCCGATGCGCGGTAATTTGCCGCAAAAAGAACCGGAGATTCTTGAGAAATGGGAAAGAATGGACTTGTATAAGGCGGTGCAGGGGCAACGCGAAGGAAGGCCGAAGTTTATTCTGCATGATGGCCCTCCTTATGCCAACGGGAATATTCATATGGGGCATACTTTGAATAAGGTAATAAAAGACATTATCGTGAAGTATCAGACGATGCGGGGTTATGATGCCCCTTATGTCCCTGGTTGGGATACTCATGGTTTGCCCATTGAGCAGCAGGCGATTAAGGCACTGGGGCTAAACCGGCACGCTCAGAATCCGGTAGAGTTTCGGCAGCGTTGTCGGGAATATGCGCTCAAATATGTGGATACCCAAAGAGAGCAGTTTAAGCGGTTAGGAGTACGAGGCGATTGGGAGCATCCTTATGTCACCTTAGATCCCAAATTCGAAGCGGTGCAGATCGGCGTTTTTGGCGAAATGGCCAAAAAAGGCTATATCTATAAAGGGCTTAAACCGGTGTATTGGTGCCCGCATTGTGAAACTGCCTTAGCGGAAGCGGAAATCGAATATGCGGAGAAAAAATCTGCCTCAATTTATGTGAAGTTTCCAGTTCTTGACGGGAAGGGCAAGGTCGGGACAGAGAATACCTTTTTTGTCATTTGGACCACAACACCGTGGACCATTCCAGCGAACTTAGCTGTATGTTTACATCCCGAATTAGAATACGTCCTCCTGGCCGTTGATCAGGAAAAGTATGTGGTAGCGCAGGCTTTGCTCGAATCCTTCTTAGAAGTGCTGAAAAATCCGGAATACACCATTGAGAAGACTTTCCACGGTGAAGATTTGGAAGGGATTATCTGCCGGCATCCTCTCTATGAACGGGATTCAGTAGTTATTTTAGGGGAGCATGTCACGACCGAACAAGGTACCGGTTGTGTGCATACCGCCCCCGGACATGGGGTTGAAGACTTTGAGGTGGGGAAAAAATACGGTTTAGGTGTACTATCGCCCGTAGATAACAGGGGCCGTTTTACCAATGAGGCCGTGAATTTTGAGGGCTTGTTTACCGCCGACGAAGGGAATAAGGCGGTAGTGAAAGCGCTTGATGATAGTGGTAAGTTGATTTCCTTAAGCTTTATCAAACATCAGTATCCGCATTGCTGGCGGTGTAAAAACCCGGTAATGTTCCGGGCTACTGAACAATGGTTCGCTTCGATTGACGGTTTCCGGAAAGAAGCTCTGGCGGCCATTGAGACGGTGCAATGGATTCCCTCCTGGGGTGAAGATCGGATCCATAATATGATTGCCGACCGGGGCGATTGGTGTATCTCCCGTCAGCGGACTTGGGGCGTACCGATTCCGATATTTTACTGCGAAGATTGTAATAAAGAACTGATAAATGATGCGACCATTAGTCATTTGCAGAAGCTTTTCGCCGAATACGGGTCAGATGTGTGGTGGGCGCGCGAAGCGGCGGAATTGCTTCCGGAAGGGACAACTTGTCCGGCCTGCGGCGGAAAACAGTTCCGTAAAGAAACAGATATCATGGATGTTTGGTTTGATTCCGGTTCGTCTCACTTTGGGGTTTTGGAAACGAGACCTGAATTGAGTTGGCCTGCCGATCTTTATCTGGAAGGAAGTGACCAGCACCGCGGCTGGTTCAATTCTTCGTTGTCAACTTCGGTGGCGGTGCGTGGCGTTGCACCGTACAAAGCGGTCTTGACTCATGGATTTTTGGTGGATGAACAGGGGAGGAAAATGTCAAAATCCCTGGGCAACGGCGTTGACCCGCTAGAAGTAATCAAGCAGATGGGGGCCGATATTTTACGGCTTTGGGTCTCATCAGCCGATTATCGCAGTGATGTGGCTATTTCTCCGGGCATCTTAAAGCAAATGACAGAGACTTACCGGAAGATTCGTAATACCTGTCGTTATCTGTTGAGTAATCTCTATGATTTCGTTCCGGAAAAGGACCGGGTTAATTATGAACAATTACTGGAGATTGACCAATGGGCGCTTTTAAAGCTGCATCAGTTAATTAAGAAAGTAACCGAGGCCTATGAAAACTACGAATTTCATACGGTGCACCATAATATTCACAATTTCTGTGCCGTGGATATGAGCGCGATTTATTTAGATATCATTAAAGACAGGTTATATACTTCCAAGGCTGATTCGCTTGAGCGGAAAAGTGCGCAGACAGTGATGTATGAGATTATTCACGCGCTGGTTAAGCTCTTAACTCCAATTTTAGCTTTTACTACCGAGGAAATTTGGCAATATCTGCCCCATCAAGCACAGGAGAATACAGTACAGGTTGCGGCTTGGCCTGTTTTTGAGGAGCTTTATCTTAATGCCGGATTAGAACAGAAATGGGATAAGATCCTTGCCGTGCGGGAGTTTGTTGCTAAACCGCTGGAGGAGGCGCGTCAAAGAAAGGATATTGGGCATTCTCTGGATGCCCGGGTACAGCTCTTTGCAAATCAAGAGTGGTTTGAGTTTCTTTCTGCTTTGCAGGACGATTTGGCGAGTCTTTTCATCACATCGGGCGTGGTTCTTTTGCAGGAGGCTGCGGTGCCTAAAGAGGCTTTCACTAGTGAGGAACTTCCGGGGCTGGCTGTTGTAGTGGAAAAGGCGCCCGGTGAAAAGTGTGAACGGTGCTGGATTTATTCCGAAACAGTGGGGCAGGATGCCGAATATCCTACCCTGTGTCACCGCTGTGCCACGGTTATGCATCAATAAGCTGATAGAGATATTTTCAAAGATTTTTCAGTATCCAGGATATTTGCTTGCTTGTGTGCTCGTATTCTGTTTCCCATGCTTCGGCAATAATG